>CAYGED010000091.1:0-5519 GCA_964348555.1 uncultured Coxiellaceae bacterium | reverse complement strand
CCACCCTTTTAATTTCTTAATTTCCCGTATTCCGCTTCGCTTCATACGGGCTACTGACTTCCCTGTGGTTTGGGTCCCAGCAATCCCTGCCGGGATGACAATATTTTGTGGAGATCAGAGCTGGTTTTTCACCAATCGTCGTGGAGCAATTTTTCCGTCACTCAACACTTCACCAATGCCAATAAAATCATGTTCGTTTTCACGTAGGCGAACAAATCCTTGTGTTGGCGCATTCGGCACCATCACCGCGTGACCGTTACGCAAGTAATACGCAGTCGTTTTCGATAATTTTATCGCGGGCAAACACGAGACCATGCTTTCAACGGGCAATATATAACGATCAATCGCCGCTAAATTGTTTTTATCGTATTCTTTTTCTAACCGCGGAATCGAGAGCATACCGGACTCTTCAAACCCACCTACCGACAAACGACGCAACGCAATAACATGCGCACCACACCCGATAGCCTGACCCAAATCATCCACCAGCGTTCGAACATAAGTTCCTTTCGAACAGTGAACGAACAATTCCAAAATCGAATCTTTCCAATCTAAAACACTGAGCTCATGAATCGAAATACGGCGACTCGCTCTCGGCACGTCAATCCCTTGACGCGCCAATTCATAAAGCGGACGACCATTGTATTTTAACGCAGAATACATCGATGGTATTTGATCGATAGTTCCCCGAAAGGGTGAAAGGTATTTCTCTATTTGACGTCGTGTCAGCTCTGGAACTGTTTTTTGCTCGACAATTTCACCTTCGCTATCACCCGTTACGGTTCGAACACCGAGCTTTGCTTTAACCAGGTAGATTTTATCCGCATTCAGTAAATATTGGGAAAATTTCGTTGCCTCCCCAAAACAAATGGGTAACATCCCATCCGCGAGAGGATCCAAACTGCCCGTGTGGCCAGCTTTTTTCGCGTGAAACAAACGTTTGATATGCTGCAATGCCGCATTTGAAGTAATCCCTTTCGGCTTATCAATCAATAATAATCCATTGATTGGACGAACTTGGGTTTTAATATTATTTTTCGTTTGATTCATTTTCGTTTTTATGCAGCTCTTTGTCCGCCGCAATCGCTTCATCAATTAATGACGAAATTTTTGCACCGCGCTCAATAGCTTCATCATAAACAAAAATCAACTGAGGAACGTGCCGTAGCTCAGCGGCTTCTGCTAGCGAGTGGCGCATATAACCAATGGCTTTTTTAAGGCCTTGATCGACGCGATGACTCTCATTTTTGTCGATAAGCGTATAATAAACTCGAGCCTGCTTGAGATTCGCAGAAATGCGTACCGTCGTCAACGATACGGTCTTTAGTCGTGGATCATGAACTTCCCGTTGAAGTATTTGAGCCAATTGCTGATGGATAAGATCGGCAACACGTAATTGCCGCGGCGATTCGCTATTCATTAGATTTTACGCTCAATTTGAACTTTTTGGTAAACTTCGATCTGATCTCCAACTTTCACGTCATCATAATTTTTAACAGCAATACCACATTCCATGTCTTTTTTCACCGCACTCACGTCATCTTTGAAGCGGCGAAGTGATTCGAGTTCACCTTCATAAATAACAACGTTGTCACGCAACACACGAATCGGCAGGCTTCGTTTAATCGTGCCTTCAATAACCATACATCCAGCCACCGCACCAAATTTCGAAGACCGAAATACATCACGCACTGCAGCCAATCCCATAATTTTTTCTTCGTATTCAGGCGCGAGCAATCCACTTAACGCTTTTTTCACTTGATCAATTAAATCGTAAATGATGCTGTAATAGCGTAAATCAACACCTTCGCGCTCAACCAGCATTCGCGCTGACGAATCGGCTCGAACGTTGAAACCAATCATGACCGCCCCAGAGGCTAGCGCTAAATTTACGTCGGACTCAGTGATACCACCCACACCACCCGCAATGATGTTTACTTTTACTTCCTCATGAGAAAGTTTTAATAACGCGTCACGAATTGCTTCTAAAGAACCTTGAACATCGGTTTTTAATACGATGTTTAATACATTTTTCTGACCTTTGTTCATTTGATCAAAAATATGATCTAATTTCGCCGCATGTTTTGCTGATAACTGAACTTCGCGGTATTTCCCTTGTCGGGATTGAGCAATTCCGCGAGCTTTTCGTTCATCATCAACCACAATCGCTTCGTCACCCGCCATTAACGTCCCCGACAAACCCAACACTTCCACCGGCATCGAAGGGCCCGCGCTTTCTCGTGGTCTTCCATCATCACCAATCATTGCGCGAACGCGACCATACTCACGGCCGACGAGTAAAATATCTCCTCGATTAAGCTCACCTTGTGTCACCAAAATCGTTGCCACCGGACCACGCCCTTTATCAAGACGGGACTCAATCACCATGCCTCGCGCAGGACCTTTATTCAGCGCTTTTAATTCCAACACTTCGGCCTGTAATAAAATTCGATCCAATAAATCATCCACTCCCACGCCCGTTTTTGCCGAAATGGTTTGAAGCATCACATCACCACCCCAGTCTTCGGGAAGCACATTATGACGCGATAATTCGTTTTTAATACGTTCAGGATCCGCTTCGTGCTTATCGATTTTATTAATCGCAACGACAATCGGCACTTCGGCTGCACGCGCATGTTGAATGGCTTCAACCGTTTGAGGCATCACACCATCATCGGCTGCCACTACCAGGACAACAATATCCGTGCATTTTGCACCACGCGCCCGCATGGCGGTAAATGCTTCATGGCCTGGCGTATCTAAAAAGGTAATCATCCCTTTTTTGGTATCCACGTGATAGGCGCCGATGTGTTGCGTAATACCACCAGCTTCCATACTCGTGACTTTTGTCCTTCGAATATAATCCAATAAAGACGTTTTCCCATGGTCGACATGTCCCATGATAGTGACCACAGGCGCACGCGAAACGGGTTCGCCTTTGACTTCCATGGATGCAATCAAATCTTCTTCAAGCGCATCCTCTTTTACTAATTTGGGTTTATGCCCCATTTCTTCGACTAAAATGGCCGCCGTTTCCTGATCCAGGCGCTGGTTAATCGTCACCATCGCGCCCATGTTCATCATCGTTTTAATCACTTCCGCCACTTTTATCGACATTTTCTGCGCGAGATCACCAACCGTGATCGATGCCGGTATGGCCACTTCATGTACCACCGGCTCTGTTGGCTTTTCAAACCCTTGTTCTAATTTCGTCGCCGCTGCTTCTTTGTGTGCTTTTGGCCTTTTCTTTTTATGACGATATCCTTCACCGTGTTTCAAAATATGTAATTCTTCTCGACCCCGCTCATCCTCTTCTTCTCGACGATGACTACGCGTTCGCGAATCACGCGGATCACGACGAGGCCCTTTTTTCAGGCGTTCCGCTTCGGGTTCTGCCGAGCGAGGCGCTCTCGGAGCCTCTTTAACTGTCTCTACTGCTTTCTCTATCACGGCCACTTGGTGGGGCTCTGGTATGGAGGTTTCCACTTTAGGTGCGGCTGCCTGACTGAGTGGTGCTGGCGGCTTTTCAATTTCCTCTTCTTTTTCAAGCGACGTCGGTTTTATGAATGTTCGTTTGGTACGAAATTCAACGTTGACACTCTTTTTCCCCTGTCGAACAACGCTAATTTTTTTCTGTTTAATCGTGATTTGGTTTCGCTTTTTCGTTTCACCCACGGCGTGTTCTTTTAAATAAAGAAGTAGCGTCCGCTTTTCTTCATCGGTAATCGTTTGATCGATATCGGATACATTGACACCAGCGGCTTTCAAATGCTCTAAAAGCCGCCCAGGCTCCGTTTTTACCTGTTTGGCGAGTTGTTTAACACTGATGACTTCCGCCATAGATCAACCTCATTAGGACTTTGACTCTTCTTCAGCAAACCAATGTGCCCGGGCTGACATAATTAATTTCGCTGCTTCAGCGTCATTAATCTCAATCAGTGCCTGTAATTCTTCGATGGACTGCTCAGCTAAATCATCACGCGTGACAATTCCTTTACTGGCCAGCTGACGCGCCAGTGTTTCGGTAACACCTTCCACCTCAAACAAATCTTTGTTGGGCTCAACGTTTAATTCTTCTTGATGCGCAATTTCTTGCGTTAACAACACATCACTGGCCCGACGTTGGAGTTCACCCACAATGTCTTGGTCAAATCCTTCGATGCCTTGTAATTCTTCTTTCGGAACGTAAGCGATTTCTTCCAAGGAAGTAAATCCTTCTTGGACTAACAATTCAGCAACATCCTCATCCACATCTAATTTCTCCATAAAAATCGCCTTTGTTTTACTGGCTTCTTTTTCATGTTTTTGCGCCATCTCAGTCTCGGCCATCACGTTTAAGGTCCAGCTCGTCAGCTCGCTGGCTAAACGAACGTTTTGACCACTTCGACCAATGGCCTGGGATAACTGTTCTTCAATCACCGCAATATCCATCGTGTGCGAGTCTTCATCGACAACGATTGAAGCGACTTCCGCAGGCGCCATCGCATTAATAACGAGCTGCGCTGGATTATCATCCCACAACACGATATCGATACGCTCGCCACTCAACTCGTTCGACACAGCCTGTACACGCGAACCTCGCATTCCCACACAAGCGCCGATTGGATCAATACGGCCATCATTGGTTTTCACCGCAATTTTCGCTCGCGATCCCGGATCACGTGCAGCCCCTTTAATCTCAATGACTTCTTCACCGATTTCTGGGACTTCAATTTTAAATAATTCTTTTAAAAACTCCGGACGCGTACGGCTGACTAATAATTGCGGGCCTCGTCGTTCTTCACTCACTTCAAACAATAACGCACGTATTCGATCATTAATCCGAAATGCTTCTCGCGGAATCATTTCTTCTCGTGGCATTAACGCTTCGGCATTTTCACCCATATCTAATATAATGTTATCTCGGGTTACCCGTTTAACGACACCAATGACGATCTCATTCAATCGTTTCTCGTATTGTTTAACAATCTTAGAGCGCTCTGCTTCCCGCACTTTTTGTACGATGACTTGCTTTGCTTGTTGCGCAGCAATACGGCCATCGAGTGGAACTGACTGAATGGGTTCTTCAATCGTGTCACCCACTTTTAAAGAAGCATCCACTTCATGCGCATCTTTTAAATGCATTTGCTGGCCTGGAAATTCCAGCTCAATACCGTCTTCAACAACGGTCCACGCTCGAAAAGAATCATAGCCACCCGTTTTACGATCAATCGCAATGCGAATCTTGACATCTTCTTCTTTAAAATGTTTTGCCGTCACAGCCGCCAACGCTGCTTCAACGGCCTCAAAAATAACTTCTCTCGGGACACCGCGTTCATTAGACAAAGAGTCTACGATTAATAAAATATCTTTATTAATGTCTTTCTTTACTTCTTTCTTTTTTGCCATTTACACCTCGAAATCCGCTATCAAATTCGCTTTTTCAATCTCTTCTAAATTAAATGCCCATTTCACCTGATTCACCTCTAGCGTGACCGAATCCGCTTCAACCTGAACGATTAAACCGCGATACTGCCGCT
>CAYGED010000090.1:0-5552 GCA_964348555.1 uncultured Coxiellaceae bacterium | reverse complement strand
TATTTTTATATTTGTTGGGCTTCGCGAAGGCTCAGCCCAACCTACACAGTTAGCTACGCAGTTAGCGCGATAATCCACCTGACAAGATTACAATGCCCACGGGGGTAAATTACGCGGGCCACTAGACGAGTTAAACATGACTCGTAAAGGCGTCGTGCCCACGGTAATCGTCGCGGTTATCGTTTTTGTGGTCGTGCTCATCACGCTCACCGTCCCCGCGTTTTGATTCGGTACGTACACCTTACTTCCTGACGGTAATACAGCCGCTGCCACCGGTTGGTCCCCTACGCTAACCGTCGCCGAAACCGTACTCGCCGCGACGTTAAAAACCGTAATCGTATCGGCACCAAAGTTAGTTAAATACGCCTGAGTCCCATCGGGAGTAAACACAACATAGGCCCCAGAAAAAACATTTCCAGACGGGGCGGCAATGGTTGCCGTCACGGTATCCGTCGCTGTATTGATCACCGAAACGTTGTTACTGCCTAAGTTTGTCACATAGGCCGCCGATCCATCCGGCGTAATCCCTATGTATTGCGCATTGGTTCCCACCGCAATGGTTCCCGTCACCGTATCCGTAGCCGGATTCACAATGCGCACGACCGCTTGGCTCACTCCCGCCACATAACCCTTGGAACTGTTGGGCAGAAACGCAACACCCGTCGTACTCGTCACACCAGCCACATTCGCGACAACCGCATTCGTCGTGGTGCTAATTACCGTGAGGTTACCGTTTATTTGCCGCGGCGCGTAGACTTTACTCCCATCGGGCAACATCGAAGGCGCATAGTCTGTTCCAGCTCCTCCCGTGATAGCCGGAGAGGCCACAACAGTGTTCGTGGCCGTATCCACCACATCGCAAAGACCACCTTCATTACTGACTGCAAAGAGCTTACTCCCATCCGGGGTAATCGTGATACCATCACCTCCATTATCAGACAGAGTCACTGTAGCCGTTTCCGTATTCGTCGCCGTATTAATCACGGACAGTAGGGTGCTGCTGGAACCAGAATACCCTCCTACATAAAGTCTGTCCCCCGTCGGCGATAACGACATGAATTTTGGATCATCTACGGAAACTGCGATCGTCGCCGTCACGGCATCCGTCGAGGTATTGATCACACTCACCGTGGTTGAAGTCTGATTGGTCACATAAGCGAAAACTGTCACCGCCACCACCACCACACTCACCCGATTCGCTTCATTCGTTGTTGAACAAACCGTTCCCTTAAAACCACAGACCCTTATCGTCACGTAAAAATGTTCCCCCTCTTTCGCCGGCGCTCTGATCGTCAAGATCACCGTGCAGCTCGCGCCTACCGTCATCGTCGACCCACAAGTCCCGCCACTTCGCGAGGCACTGGCCGAGGGCAAATAGCGCATGTTCGGCATATTAATGCCACTCGTGTTCCGGACCGTGTACGTTACCGTGCCCGTGCTTCCTGTCTCAACTGAAACATCTTTGGAACTCGCGCCGATCGTGAAGATCGCCAGACCTTGCGCGGAGCCCATAAAGAAAAAACTCAGCAGAAAAATAACTGAACCATAGCGAAAAAATCGAAAAAAGGAATTTAGATACAACTAAGACAATTCAGACGCTCCTTGTGACTTCGTGACTTCGTGACTTCGGAATGCAGTTTAGCAAAATTTCAAATGCAACACAATCTCAGTTTCGTAAGGTGTTTTCGCACATATAATCCAGCGAATTAAATAAATACCCTGTGGCAAACCGCGGGAAAAAAATTTTTGCTGGATTCTGGATTACGCGTGAAGCGCACTCATTCATTGAGCTTACAATCCAAAAATCGATCGGATCCACTGCGACAAATGCAGCACGGGGGGTGTTAAAATCCGTCCCAACAAGCCGAATATGAGAAGCCCTAGTAATATCCAAATACCATAGGGCTCAATCTTTTCATAACGATACGCCATTGACGGTGACAAAATACTCGAAACGATTCGGCTTCCATCCAAAGGAGGGATAGGTATTAAATTCAATATCATTAAAACAACATTGATCATAATGCCAAACGAACCCGCAGTATAAAAAAACACGGCGCTCCATTTCAAAATAGGATTGCTGACACTCCCTCCCAAAACAGTGCTGATTTTTGCAATGCTGGCCCAGAGTAATGCCATGAGCAAATTAGCCAGTGGGCCTGCGACAGCGACAAACGCCATATCGCGACGCGGTTTACTTAAGTTTCTCCACGTGATTGGAACGGGTTTCGCCCAACCGAAAGCAAACGTGAACTTACTTAAAATTAACATCGCCAATGGCAAAATGATCGTACCGAATAAATCAATGTGCTTAATCGGGTTTAGCGTTACCCGACCCATCATCAACGCTGTTTTATCGCCTAACTTATTCGCCACCCAACCATGCGCTGCCTCATGCAACGTAATAGCAAATAACAACGGCAAAATAATAACCGCGATAACATGAATAATATAAGTGAATGACATGGGGGGCATTATAACAGATTTTAGCCGGACGCTGAGAAAAAAGACCTTACTTGATGATTTTCAAATCCGGACGACCTTTGCGAATGGGTCTTATATCTGAAGACGTAGCCCGGCTTTGGGGGGCGCTCATTTCCAAGTCTTCGTCTTCATTGAAGACCATGCCACGCCCATTTTCAAAAGCATAAATTGCTTTGGCCGCTTGAATGGGAATAAAAACATGATGCGAAATTCCTGAGAAACGAGCATTGAATTCAATTGCCTCATTCCCCATGCGCAATTGAGAAACCGCATGTGACTCAATATTTAAGATGATTTTTCCGTCTTGCACAAACCGTTCGGGAACTTCGACACCCGGCATCATCGCATCAACCATGATGTATGGCGTCAACTGATTGTCAACTAACCATTCGTATATGGCGCGGAGTAAATAAGGTCGACTAGACGTCATTAAATTCTCTCAGTTCACGCTCAGCTTCCGTCAAGCTGGCTTGAAACGATTCTCGGTTAAAAATGCGTTCTTCGTATTTCATAACGGTTTTTGCTGTTTTTGGTAATTCAATCCCAAACCTTGGCAATCGCCACAACAATGGCGCAATCACACAGTCTGTTAAGGTAAATTCATCACTTAAAAAATAAGCGGAGTGAGAAAAAATCGGCACGACTGAAATTAAACTATTCTTTAATTTCTCACGTGCATCATCAACGAGTTTTCCCACACCAGTCTGAATAGTTTTGACTAACCCATACCAATCACGTTCAACGCGATACATCATCAATCGACATTTTGCGCGCGCGACAGGATAAACCGGCAATAAAGGCGGATGGGGAAAACGCTCATCTAAATATTCCATGATCACTCGAGAATTAAATAACACGAGCTCACGATCAACCAAGGTAGGAACAGAATTATAAGGATTCAAATCGATGAGATCTTCGCTCGGGTGATTCGCATCGACATTAAGCACATCGACGCTCACCCCTTTTTCAGCTAAAACAATTCGGACTTGATGGCTGTAGATATCGAGTGGGCCAGAATATAAGGTCATAATCGATCGCTTTAACATGATTTTCATCGACTCCCGTGTGAGGCAAACGAATTATCGCTTGGAGTACTGCGTTCCCTTTCTGGCTTTATGCAGACCGACCTTCTTTCGCTCCACTGCACGCGGATCCCGTGTAACAAAACCGGCTTGTCGAAGTACTTTACGCCAAGCACCAGCTTCACCACTATCGCCTTCGTCGTACTCAAGCAGGGCGCGAGTAATGCCATGCCGGATAGCACCCGCTTGGCCACTAATTCCACCGCCTTGCACGGTAACCTGGATATCAAATTGATTTTCTGCTTGTAATAGGGCCAAGGGTTGACAGACAACCATGCGAGCAGTTTCCCGAGCAAAATATTCATCCAACGATTTTTGGTTAACGATAATTTTACCGGTACCTCGCTTGAGAAAAACCCGCGCCGTCGATGACTTACGTCTTCCCGTGCCTTTATTGAATGCTGCCGCTTTTGCCATTCGTCATAAACCTCTTCAAATATCAATTGGTTGGGGCTCTTGCGCCTGATGCGGATGCTGATTCCCCGCATACACTTTTAACTTGCTAAATATTCGACGCCCTAAAGGCCCTTTGGGCAACATGCCTTTCACGGCCAGCTCCAAAACAAGCTCAGGTTGACGGTCCATTTGCTCATTAAAACTGCGGGTTCGCATCCCACCCGGGTAACCAGAATACTGATGATACAGTTTATCATCGGCTTTCGTACCCGTGACCGTGATTTTATCGGCATTGATGACAACGATAAAATCACCCGTATCGGCATGGGGTGTGTATTCAGGCTTATGTTTTCCGCGCAAGTAAGTCGCGATTTGAGTCGCCAACCGCCCCAAGGTTTTACCCGCTGCATCAACCAAGTACCACTTGGGATCAACGGTATTTGCGTTTGCCATGTAAGTTGCCATGGTAATCCTATGCTCTCTTAGACAGATGAAAGGCTGAGAATACTACAGCACATTGGAAGATTATACAAGAGGCGCCCTCTCCGCCGACCATCAAAACCACCACAAAGACAGACCCAGTTAAAAGCTCCTCAACCCGGGATAAAAGAGAATGTGCTAAAGCGCTTGTCTTTTAAGGCCTAAAAAAAGCCTATAGTAGGGATTTTCATATCATTTTCACGAAAATGCTAAGAAAAACATATGCTTTTTTAAAAAAATATGCTATTTTTAGCGCTGTGGTAAAAGACCACAAAAAAGTTTTATTCCTAAAAATAAAAATTTAAAACGGACAAAAAAGGGGAATCCTTATGCCAGCTAGAAAAAAGCGTAAAACTTCTAAAAAACGAAGCACACGAGGGAGAAAGTCTGCTCGTCGTACTAAAAAATCCAGTGCGAAAAAAGTAGCTGTACGAAAAGTAGCTCGCTCGACGACTCCAGTTCGATCGGCCTACAACAAATCGCAACTGTTTACTGAAATTGCCGGTGTCGCCGCATTAACCAGAAAACAGGTTTCCAGCGTATTTGAAGAATTGGGCTATATCATGAATCGCCATTTACGCAGTGGCGCTGCAGGTGAGTTTACCTTACCCAGCTTATTGAAGTGTGTTGTTAAACGCAAACCCGCTACAAAAGCACGTAAAGGTATCAATCCTTTCACCGGCGAGATGATCACGTTCAAAGCAAAACCAGCACGCAACGTCGTCAAAGTTCGCGCCTTGAAGAAACTCAAGGAAATGGTTAAATAACCGCTTTCTATCACTCGCCTGACTGAGAGGTTGGGCGAGTGATCTTCGAAAGATCCAAATTAAACCAACTGAAGGCCGTTTTAAAGATCAAACACTGGAAGTACTTCACCCACCCGCTCCAGGAAGGCAAAATTACCAGATTGGTGATGATGTGGTCATTGATGGCGCATACGCGAACGCTCCTACCCTCGACCTTTCTGGGGGCGCAGTTACGATTAATTCACTCAATCTTGGTGTTAGCGGAACTTCAGTTCTCACTCTTTCAAATGCTGCCACGTCATCGGGAAATCGTCTCATTGTCACAACTGATACAACGATTGGAGGAAGCGGAACGCTCACGCAC
>CAYGED010000089.1:0-5571 GCA_964348555.1 uncultured Coxiellaceae bacterium | reverse complement strand
CTAATTATCCAGCCGAAACATGAATCACACGAACCCTCTTTTATGACCCGATCTGTTATACTCACTGCTCGTCATCATCAACTAGGGCCCACATGCATCGTCGCGTTATCCAATTCGAGCTCAACGAGATTTCCAAACAAGCTATCGACCATCTCATCGCTCAAGGCAAGTTGCCATACTTTGCCCGCATGAATCAATACTGGAGCTACTTCAAAACAACCAGCGAAAAACAGTATCAACACCTCGAACCTTGGATCCAATGGATCAGCGCACACACGGGAAAATCATTTGACGAACATCAAATCTTCCGATTAAGCGATGCCGTCTCACTCCAGCACCCTCAGATTTGGGAAACCTTGAGTGATGCCGGAATCGAATCCTGCATTGTGGGCAGCATGAACGCCACACGTGGTAAAGCCTATCAGGGCTTCTTTCTTCCCGACCCCTGGTCGAAATCAGGAAAAACGTATCCCACTGCGCTCCAACCGCTGTGGGACCTCATTAGTCGAAAAGTGCAATCACACGCAACGGCCCCGATCAAACTGAAGGACCTTCTCAAAGGCTTCCAACTGTGCCGTCAATTCAAACTGCCCATCCAGCTTTATAAAAAAATCGCTTTGCAATTATTCACGCAAAAAATCGATCCGCTAAAGAAATGGAAAATGGCCGCCTTATTCGATGAGCTCCTCACCGGGATTTTCAAACATTTGTTGAAATCGACTCAATACCGCTATTACACATTATTCTTAAACTCCATCGCTCACTACCAACATCACTATTGGCGACAATTTCAACCCGAGTTGTTTGATGCATCCATTCAATCGCCCGATTGCCATTCCAGCGACAACCCCATGGTCTATGGTTATGAACAGTACGATCGGATCATCCAACTCGCCTTGGAATTAGCAAAAGATCCCACGAATTTAGTGATCGTTGTGTCGGGTTTATCTCAAGAACCGTTCACTGACAAAGAAAATGAAAGCGGCATGAATTATTACCGCTTAATTAATCACGCCGACCTGATTAAGTGCCTTAATCTTACCAATTGTCGCGCGCTACCACTAATGAGTCGAGACTGGCAAATCGAAACAAAAACGCCCACGCAGCTGATGCAAATAAAACTAGTATTATCACAAATAATGATTAATGATAAACCGCTTTTCAGCCTCTCTCAAAATACACCGTTAAGTTTATTTATTGAAACGGCGATTACCGAGCAAATTGCGCCAGAAACAACGATTCAACTGGGCAGTCAATCGATTGGACAATTTCATCAATATTTTAAAACCATTGCCGTTAAATCGGGGCACCACAGCGGCACAGGGTCCTTGTGGTTATCCAAACCAATGGGTATTAAAGGAAACACCCTTCCACTAACGGCGCTCTATCCCTTAACACTGGAGGCATTTGAAAAAGTGTCGACTCAAGTTAGCTGGGATAATGTCGAAAATATTGCATAACTCCGGATAAAAACATTTGAACGGCCACGGTCGTGAGGATCATTCCCATCAGTCGCTCAAGCGCCGTTAATCCACGAGGGCCAAGTACTTTCATCAAATACTGGGAACACAGCAAAATCAGTGTAAAAACAACCGAGGCGATTAACACCGCCAAGGAAATTAAACCCAAACGCCCAGGGTCGCGCGTGGCAAACAATAACACTATCGTCATGGCTGAAGGTCCAGCCGTCAATGGTATCGCCAATGGAACAATTAAAGGTTCCCCATGATCTTCTTCTCGATGCTCATGCTCAGGCGGGAAAATCATGCGTAACGCAATAATAAACAAAATTAAACCGCCCGCTATGCTTAAAGCCTCGGCTGTAATTTGTAAGCCATGCAAAATATATTGACCGAAAAATACGAACAGAATTAAAATTATGAAAGCGATAAACGATTCTCGTAAAATAATTTGCGATTGCCGCTTAGGGCTATAACGTTTCAAAATAGACAAGAAAACAGGGATATTCCCCAAAGGATCCATGACAAGGATCAGCGTTAATGTCGTGGAATATAAACTCATCGGCCAAACCCCTTTATACAACTACTATAAACGAGTCTCTGCCGACTCGCAATTGCAGTGACGAACAGCGTCCACGAGCGCTTCAACATTTTCGATTGGGGTTTCAGGATAAATCCCATGTCCTAAATTAAAGACATGCCCAGTCCCCGCTCCATACGCTTGCAAAACCTGTCTCACCGCCGCTTGCACGGTGACGGGATCAGACAATAACACCGCAGGATCTAAATTCCCTTGCAACGCAACGGAATGACCGATGCGCTGCTTTGCCTGCCTCAGGTCGATTGTCCAGTCCAAACCAACCGCATCACAATGACTTTTTGCGATACTTTCTAGCCACGCTCCACCCCCTTTGGTGAAAAAAATAACGGGGATTTTTGAACCCGCTCTTTCAAGATTTAATGATGCAGCGATCTCTCGCAAATAATGCAAAGAAAAAGAAAGATAGTTTTCCGTTGTTAATAGGCCACCCCAGGTATCGAATAACATGATCACGTCAACGCCCGCACGGATTTGCCCATTTAAATAATCGATCGTTACTTTCGTCAATTTCTGCAGGAGCGCATGAAGCAGATGCGGAGCCCGATAAAGCATCTGTCGAATCAACTCAAACGATTGACTGGTCTCACCTTCAACGGCATAACACGCCACTGTCCACGGACTCCCCGCAAAACCAATGAGTGGAATTCGATTCGACAGTGCCTGTTTAACCCGTGTAACGGCCTCAAACACATAATGCAAAGATTCATTCACGTCCGGCAAAACCAGTTTTTCAACATCGCGAACCGTCTCAATTCGATTCTCAATCACCGGACCACGCTTTGGCTCAATTTCCACGGCAAGACCCATGGCATCCGGCACCACCAAAATATCACTGAATAAAATCGCCGCGTCCAAATCGAATCGTTTTAATGGTTGCAGCGTCGCTTCACACGCCAACGTCGGTGTTTTACAAAACTGCATGAAATTCGGGGCTTCTTCGCGTAGTTTACGATATTCCGGCAAATAACGTCCCGCCTGCCGCATTAACCAAACAGGAGGCCGATCCACCGGCTGTCGACGTAAAGCGCGAATGAGTCGATCGTTTTTAAGTGGTATCATCATCACAACGTATTATCTTTCAAAACATTTCGCAAAAAATAACCCGTATAGGATTTTTTATTTTTCGCAATGGTCTCTGGCGTACCCGTTCCAACAATCTCTCCACCCCTATCTCCACCTTCGGGACCCAAATCGATGACCCAATCGGAAACTTTAATGACATCTAAATTATGTTCGATCACAACGACGGTATTTCCCCCGTCGCGCAAACGATGCAAAACCGTCAGCAATTGCACGATATCATGAAAATGCAATCCCGTCGTCGGCTCATCCAATAAATAAAGCGTGCGACCCGTATCACGTCGCGATAATTCTCGCGACAACTTAATTCGTTGCGCCTCTCCACCGGAGAGAGTCGTCGCACTTTGCCCTAATGTAAGGTAAGAAAGCCCAACGTCCATCAAGGTTTGTAATTTACGCGCAATCGTTGGAACTGCATCAAAAAACACACGCGCTTCTTCGACCGTCATTTGCAAGACTTCACGGATATTTTTTCCTTTGTAGCGAACTTCCAGCGTCTCGCGATTGTATCGTTTCCCGGCACAAACATCACAAGTCACATAAATATCAGCCAAAAAATGCATTTCCACTTTGATGACACCATCCCCTTCACACGCTTCACAACGTCCGCCGGACACATTAAAGCTAAACCGACCCGCTTGATAACCACGCGCACGGGACTCCGGCGTACCTGCAAATAATTCGCGAATGGGTGTAAATAATCCCGTATACGTAGCGGGATTCGAACGCGGTGTTCGACCAATCGGACTTTGATCGATTTCAACGACTTTGTCTAAATGCTCCAAACCCGATATCGAACGATGAGGCCCAATTTTTCGTTGTGTCGCCCCATTTAAGCGAGAAACTGCATAGGGGCACAACGTGTCGCTAATTAAACTTGATTTTCCAGATCCCGAAACACCGGTAATGCACGTCATCAAACCAATGGGAATATCCACCATTATATTTTTGAGATTGTTGCAACTCGCCCCATCAATTCGAATGTTTTGACGACAAACGTTTTCCATTCGCTTCTTAGGAATGGGAATGCTTTTTTTGCCCGATAAATATTGCCCCGTCAGTGACGCTGGATTTTGCATAATTTCACGCGGCGTTCCTTGTGCGACAATTTCACCACCATGAACACCGGCGCCCGGACCAATGTCAACCACTTGATCCGCTGAACGAATTGCTTCTTCGTCGTGTTCAACCACCAATACCGTGTTGCCCAAATCCCGCAATCGCGTCAAGGTATCCAACAATCGTTTGTTGTCGCGTTGGTGTAAGCCAATGGAGGGCTCATCCAAAATATACATCACTCCCACCAAACCCGAACCGATTTGACTCGCCAAACGAATGCGTTGCGCCTCACCACCGGATAACGTTTCAGCGCTGCGCGCCAGCGTTAAATAATTCAATCCGACATTCACCAAAAAACCCAAACGCGCGTTGACTTCTTTTAATATTTTTTCGGCAATCTGCGCACGCGTGCCCGTGAGGTTTATCGAAGCAAAAAATTCTTTCGATGCACCGATCGACAGGCGCGCGATTTCCGGTAAGCTTTTCTCGCCCACAAAAACATTTCTCGCCTCGATGCGTAAACGCGTTCCGCCGCAATCGTTGCAATCGCTGACGGTTAAATATTTTGATAATTCTTCATGCACGGCTTGTGATTCGGTTTCTTTGTAACGCCGCTCCATTGTCGGAATAATTCCTTCAAACGGATGCGTACGGCGCACTTTTTTATGGTCGTGCGTTACATAGGAAAAAGTAATGTCTTCATCATCGCTACCGTATAACAAAATATCTTTTATATCTTTAGGCAAGCGTTTAAAGGGAGCATCCATATCAAATTGATAATGCCGCGCCAACGATGATAATATTTGATAGTAATATAAATTTCGCCGATCCCAACCGCGAATCGCCCCTTCTGACAGACTGGTATTTTCATCGTGAACGATTTTTTCAGGATCAAAATATTGCTCAACACCCAGCCCATCACACTTCGGACAAGCGCCCGCTGGATTGTTAAATGAAAATAAACGCGGTTCCAATTCTTCCAAACTATAACCACAATCCGGACAAGCGTATTTGGCAGAAAAAATCCTTTCTCGAATGGGTTTATTTTCCAACGGTGCAACGCTCGCCAAACCGCCCGACAAACGAACCGCTGTCTCAAACGATTCGGCTAATCGTTGCTGAATATCCGCCCTCACTTTGATGCGATCGACAACCACCTCAATCGTGTGTTTTTGACGTAAGCTTAATGTTGGCGCCGCGTCGAGTTCAACCAGTTTTCCATCAATGCGCGCACGAATAAAACCCTGGGTTTTGAGTTGCTCGAGCAATTGCACGTGCTCGCCTTTTCTTTCACGAATAACCGGTGACAACACCATGATGGCGGTACCTTCGGGTAAGGCCAACACGTGGTCGACCATTTGACTAATGGTT
>CAYGED010000088.1:1642-5645 GCA_964348555.1 uncultured Coxiellaceae bacterium | reverse complement strand
GGCGAATACTTAGTCAAAATGGGAGATTGTATCGCCTGTCACACGGCTCCACACGGTGGTGTTCCTTTTGCGGGTGCTTATCCCGTAGAGACGCCTTTCGGGACAATTAATACGCCCAACATCACACCAGACAAACAAACGGGTATCGGCAACTGGACGCAAGCGCAATTTGACAAAGCGATGACTCAAGGCATCTCGCCCGAAGGGCATTATTATTATCCCGCATTTCCCTACTACTTTTTTAATATATTAACGCCTCAAGATTTGGTTGACATGAAAGCATACCTGGGCATTATCCCCGCCATCCATCAGCCAAATAAAAAAAATACGCTCATGTTCCCATTTAACTGGCGTTTCTTGCAAATCGGTTGGCGCATGATGTTCTTTAATTTCGAAAAAACTGGCTCGTATAAAAATAATCCTCAACAAACCACCCCGTGGAATCGCGGAAATTATTTAGTTCATGGTTTAGGGCATTGCGGCATGTGTCACTCGCCCTCTTATTATTTGATTTCAAAAAATTATCCCCTTGCCGCTCCAATGAAAAAATACGCTTTTACGGGCAACATGGTGCAAGGTTTTTTTGCGCCGAATATCACCAGCACTTTGTTAAAAGGCACTCCGTTGCAAGAATTTTCGGACGTTTTCTTGAAGGATCGATTGATTGGCGGCGGTGAAGTGCAAGGCCCCATGAAAGAAGCGAATCACGACAGTTTGAAATACCTGACACCCGAGGACATCAAAGCCATTAACACTTACTTGGTCAGCATTAAAAGTCAGGTACCGCCGAAGCCATCGCGCAGCCATCAATCTGACTTAGGTCAAGGCAAAACGATCTATGAGCAATATTGCACGGGATGCCATACTACGGGCGCTGGTGGCGCACCCAAACTCGGTGACAGCGCTGATTGGGCACCTCGCCTCAAACTGGGGCTTAACGCGCTTTACACGAATGCAATTAAAGGTATTGGTGGAATGCCCGCCAAAGGGACTTGCATGAGCTGCACCGATCAAGAAATTCAATCGGCCGTCAATTATATTGTGGATCAAAGTTCCTCGGGTTCTGGCGAATCTCCAGGGCAATCCGTGAAAGCCATTCCGAAGCTGACGATGGAGGATGGTCAAAAGTTATATGAAAAGCACTGCGCTTCCTGCCATGCTCCCGGTAAAAATTACTTGAATGCTCCAGTTGTCGGCAATGAATCACAATGGAAGCCCATCATCGCTCAAGGAATGGATGTGGTCATCCTCAATGCCATCCGCGGAGTGGGGAACATGTCTGCACGCGGGGGCTGTACTCAATGCACGGATGCCGAAATCAAAGCCGCCGTGAAATACATGGTCCAGCACAGCCAAACCGGCAAAGATTATAGCTTGTGGTAGGCAATCACCCAGCCACATAGTAAAATGACACTACTCTTGAGACATACGAGGGAATGTATGAAGTATTTTCTATGGAAGTGGGCTGCCCTTCTTGGATTGATGGTTTATCCAACGACATTTTTCGCACGTTCTGCTTTTAACATGCCCCCCGGCGTCACGCCAATCAGTCGGGATATTTACGACCTGCACATGACTATCTTTTGGATTTGTGTGGCCATTGGGATCGTTGTCTTTGGCGTCATCATTTACTCCATGATTAAGCACCGCAAATCAATCGGCCATCAATCCGCTCACTTCCACACGAATATCAAAATCGAAATCCTTTGGACCATTATTCCCTTTCTCATTTTAGTCGCCATGGCGATACCCGCCACTTACGTTCTGATTGAAATGAGCGATGATTCGAAAGCAGACGTGAATATCAAAGTAACAGGCTATCAATGGAAATGGCATTACGATTACCTCGATTATGACATCAGTTTTTTTAGCAATTTATCGACACCCATCGATCAAATCAACGGAAATGCTAAAAAAGAAAAATGGTATTTGTTGGAAGTGGACCATCCGCTTGTCGTACCCATACACAAAAAAATTCGATTTCTGGTGACGTCCAATGACGTGATTCATTCCTGGTGGGTGCCGGAGCTGGGTGTTAAACGCGATGCGATCCCCGGTTTTATTCACGAATCGTGGGCGCGCATCGATAAACCCGGCGTTTACCGAGGTCAATGTGCAGAGTTGTGTGGCTTGAATCACGCTTACATGCCGATTGTCGTTATTGCAAAAACTGAAACCGATTTCAAGAAATGGACCGTTGAACAACGTCATGAAGAAGCCGCTGCAAAAATAGCTCCACAGAAAACGATGACAAAAGAAGCATTAATAAAACTCGGAGAATCCATTTACAATTCGAGATGCGCGGTTTGTCACAAACCGGACGGCACTGGCATACCACCCACTTTTCCAGCATTAAAAGGCGGGAAAATTGCGACCGGCCCCGTGGTTGGTCACATTGACATTGTTCTCAACGGTGTTTCGGGTACGGCGATGCAAGCATTTAAAGATCAACTAACGCCGGAAGCAATAGCCGCTGTCATTACTTACGAACGCAATAGTTGGGGTAACGACAATCAGCAACAATATGGACAGTATGCGGGTGGAATCGTGCAGCCGGAAGATGTCGTTAAACAGAAAAAAGGAAATTCGTGATGTCAGACATAAGCGTGAATCATGCCCCCGAAGTAAACGGATTTTGGTCTTGGGTGAAACGATGGGTGTTCACAACCAATCACAAAGATATCGGCACATTGTATTTATGGCTCGCCTGCTTCATGTTCTTTTTTTCAGGTGTAATGGCTTTACTGATTCGCGCCGAATTATTTCAACCGGGTGCGCGCTTGATGAATCCCGAACTGTATAATGAAATGGTTACTTTTCATGGACTCATCATGATATTTGGTGTCGTGATGCCCGCTTTTGTTGGCTTAGCCAACTGGCAAGTACCGATGATGATCGGCGCACCGGACATGGCGCTCCCACGATTAAACAATTGGAGTTTTTGGATTTTGCCGTTTGCGTTCACAATATTGATGAGTTCATTATTTTTTGTTGCGGGTCCCGGCCCCAATTTCGGATGGACTTTTTACGCGCCCTTGTCGACGACATACGGTCCACCCAGCACCGACTACATGATTTTCTCAATCCATTTACTCGGGCTTTCATCGATTTTAGGTGCGATTAACATTATCGCCACCATCCTCAACATGCGTACGCCCGGCATGACCATGAAAAAAGTGCCTATTTTCTGCTGGAGTTGGCTGATCACGGCATTTTTATTGTTGGGTATCATGCCGGTGTTGGCCGGCACAGTGACCATGATGCTAACGGATCGTCATTTTGGAACGAGTTTTTTCAATGCGGCCGGTGGCGGCGATCCACTGTTATTTCAACATTTATTTTGGTTTTTTGGACACCCCGAAGTGTATGTGTTGATTTTACCTGCCTTTGGTGTGATCTCCGAAATTATCCCCACGTTCAGCCGAAAAAAATTATTTGGTCGAACCATCATGATTTATGCGATGATCATCATCGCCTTTCTGGGCTACATTGTTTGGGCGCACCATATGTTTACTACCGGCATTCCTTTGCAAGCGGAATTGTTTTTTATGTTTGCAACGATGTTGATCGCCGTACCAACGGGTATCAAGGTTTTCAATTGGACGGCAACCATGTTTAAAGGTTCCCTCACTTTTGAAACGCCTATGCTTTTTGCCATCGGATTTTTATTTATGTTTACGATCGGCGGATTTTCCGGATTAATGCTGGGCATCGTGCCCGCCGATTATCAATACCAAGATAGTTATTTTGTCGTGGCGCATTTTCATTATGTATTAATACCCGGCTCTATTTTCGGTATTATGGCTGGGGTTTATTATTGGCTCCCCAAATGGTGCGGACGCATGTATCATGAAAAACTGGGGCAATGGCATTTCTGGCTGACCACTATTTTTCTTAACGTGACATTTTTTCCAATGCATTTTTTAGGCTTAGCTGGCATGCCACGCCGCATTCCTGATTACGCTCTGCAATTTACGAACTTCAATCTGATTACCACTATTGG
>CAYGED010000088.1:0-1632 GCA_964348555.1 uncultured Coxiellaceae bacterium | reverse complement strand
CGATTTTAATCAATTGTGTACGGTAGGTTCGTTTATCTTTGGTTTTGCGCAATTATTATTTCTCATCAATATTATTTGGACCATCCGACGTGGCACCCCCGTAGGTAATCAAGTCTGGGAAGGCGCTCGAAGTTTGGAGTGGACATTACCCTCTCCGCCGCCTTA
This sequence comes from uncultured Coxiellaceae bacterium, assembly GCA_964348555.1. Taxonomy (GTDB): domain Bacteria; phylum Pseudomonadota; class Gammaproteobacteria; order Coxiellales; family Coxiellaceae; genus CAMTUH01. The sequence continues at coordinate 1,467 of CAYGED010000088.1, read as the reverse complement.
TCATACCTTTACAACGCCACCCCATTTTGACGACAGCATGATATGACCGACGTTAACGAGCACAGAAAAAAAAGAAATAAGCGGATAACCCTTATCTTAGGTGCAACTGCTTTCGGCATGTTTTTTTTCGGCTTCGCGCTCGTCCCACTTTATAACGTACTTTGTAAAGCGTGGGGAATCAATGGAAAAACAAACCGTAATTCAGTCAGTCGTTCGCACTACGTCGACCCATCCCGAACAATCACCGTCGAATTTCTAGCAAACACCAATGCGAATTTACCGTGGGAGTTTAAACCGCTAACCAAAAAAATTGATATCCATCCGGGAGAAAATGTAAAAGTCGGCTTTTTCACGAAGAATTTATCCAATCACACCATGACCATCCAAGCGATTCCAAGCGTAACCCCTGGGCTCGCGGCTAAATATTTAAAAAAAACCGAATGCTTTTGTTTCCGTCAACAAACGTTACAAAGCCACCAAGCCATGAACATGCCGTTGATATTTCATATCGATACTGAACTCCCTTACAACATCCACACCGTCACGCTATCCTACACGCTTTTTGAGGCGCCTAAGCATAAAAGCTAGTAATGCAAAAAGAGCCATTTTGGCGCTATTTGTATAGGGGGAGGGTGGCTGAGGTTCGCTTGACTTAACCTAAATTTCCGTTTACAATTAACATAACTTTTGTTTAAAGCCCCTTTTTTAGGGGCTTAAAAATAAAGATATGTTATGGTTGCTAAAGCAAAAGCCTATATTGATCAATTAACTGGGCGAGGGGGCATCGCCTTTACTATTGGGCAGATGCAAGACGATCTTGGGATAACTAATAAAGCTGCCAGACGAATGTTGGAGCGCCTTCTACATAATAAAGAAGTAGCTAGCCCTGCTAAAGGCTACTATTTAATTTTAACCCCTGAGTTTAGAAAATTAGGCTGTTTACCGCCGAATTATTTCATTGATGATTTAATGTCACACTGGCACAAAACCTATTATGTTGGGTTGCTTAGTGCTGCTATGTTTCATGGTGCGGCACATCAACAACCTCAACATGTTCAAGTCATGTTGCCTACTACTCGCCCTGGCATTATTTGTGGCAAAGTGGCTATTCAGTTTACTCAAAATGCATCTTGCCATAAGACGCCCGTAGAATCGTTAAAAACGCCAACAGGCGCATTATTGGTTTCAACCGCAGAAGCGACTGCAATGGATTTGGTGAAATTTATACGACAGAGTGGTGGTATTAATCGGGTTGCCACCGTTATTCATGAGTTGGGAGAAAACTTAGATAAGCAAAAATTGCTTGAATTGACAACGTTGTTTAAAGAATCTGCTTGGGTGCAGCGATTAGGTTATTTACTAGAAATATTAGGCTATGAGGATATGGCACAATCGTCTTTAGCTCATTTACAGACAACCAAAACAAGGATGATACCGTTAGTACCTTATTTAGGGATAGATAACGCT
>CAYGED010000087.1:0-5719 GCA_964348555.1 uncultured Coxiellaceae bacterium | reverse complement strand
TTATTGAGCTGCGTTAAAATTGCATACAGCGTTGTCGTTTTTCCGGATCCCGTTGGGCCCGTGATCAGCAAAATTCCGTGCGGCTTTTCAATCAATTTATGTGTCAGGTTAAGCGTGTTTTTGGACATCCCCAACTTTTCAAGATCCAATGGCGCTGTTTGTTTATCCAATAATCGAAGCACCACTCGTTCACCAAAATGGGTTGGAATGGTGGACACACGCACGTCAACCGCCCGACCCGCAATGCGCAATGAAATCCGACCATCTTGCGGCAAACGTTTTTCAGCAATATCGAGTTTTGCCATCACTTTAATGCGTGATACCAAAAGCGAAGCTAATACACGCGGTGGTTCAAGCATTTCTCTCAGCAATCCATCAATACGAAAACGGACCATCAATCGATCTTCAAACGTCTCAAAATGAATGTCGGAGGCAAATAATTTTATCGCCTGTGTTAAAAGCGCGTTGAGTAACCGAATAATTGGGGCATCATCCTCACTCTCCAGTAAATCTTCTGTCGCCGGTAATTCATTCATTAAATCAGCAAAATCAACACCCAAATCATCAAACGCTTCTAAAGCTATTTCCGCTCCCGTTTCATACGCTTGCGCCAGTTTGTTTTCAAATTGCTGCTTATTCAGTTCGTGAAATTCTAAAGGGAAATTAAAATGTCGATGCAATTCGATTACCGTTGATGGTGACAATATTGACGAATGTGCGATGATTATTCGGTCATCCAGCTTGGATTCCACAAAAACACCGTGCCGCTTCGCAAAATGAAACGGCAATCGAAGGGAATTCGATTGTGTCGTGTCTCTGACTATCATTGATTACTCTCAAATGGATCGGGCAAGCGTATCATTTTTTCTTTATCCACTGGCGGTAACACGGGCTCATCATCCATATCCACGTTTAATCCTGCACGTTTTCGTTGTTCTTGATAACGCATGTAATCATAACGCTGACGTGTTTCTTCGATCGTTTGTCGACGTGTATGAAGTATAACGGGTCGAATGAAAACCATTAAATTCTTTTTCTCTATATCATGATTTTTATAGCGGAATAAATAGCCTAAAATGGGAATGTCGCCTAATACAGGAATTTTATTTTGAATTTCTTTGTTGTCATTTGAAATTAATCCTCCCAATACCAAAATGTCACCACTGTTAACTAAAACGCTCGTGTTAATTTTACTGGTATCGATCGTTGGATTTTCAGGGCCCGATCTCGCCTCTGGATCCAGTGAGTTATCTTGCTGGTCGATCTCTAGGTTAATCGTGTTATCGGGCGTGATCTGCGGTTTAACTTTTAATTGTAACGTGACATCTTGCCGCTGAATCGTGTTGAAGGGGAGGGCAGAGTTATCGGTAACGGGAGCACCAACACCCGCGTATTGCCGATTGATGATTCCAACATTTTTTCCATCGCTAATCGTCGCTGATTTATTATTGAGAACCACCACTGAGGGAGTCGCTAAAATATCCGTTGATGCATTAGTCATTAGCGCTTGCACCAACACGGTAATATTCCCGTGCGGGATAAACCCAATGCCCGCCGGAAAGTTTGTCGCGGTGATCATATCACCGCCGTCAAACGGATTGGTCGTGCCCCATTGCACTCCCAGCTGCTTCAGTGTGTTTTCATCGACACGAACAATAATGGCCTGAACCAATACCTGCTCGGGGCGAATATCCAATTGTTTTACGACTCTTTTGAGTGCGGTTATCATTCGACTGGGCGCACTGATGATGATGGCGTTGTCATCCAGCTCTGCTTGAACCGAAATCGCTGATTCTTGAGTTTCCCCAACCCCCAGTTTATCCTGAACATCACGCTCTTCCTTGCTCGCAACGAGCTGACCACGCGCAACTTTGAGCAGAATCGGTGCTAATTTTTTAGCGCCAAGGTATTTCAAATGAAGCACCACGGTGCTGATATCACCGTTTGAATTAGGCGTATCCAACGATTGAATCAATGCTTTTACCCGATATCGATTTTCGGCATTTCCACTGATTAAAATGGCGTTATTTTCGGAGCTCGCCGCAAGAGAAACGTTGCTGACTTTCCCTTCCGAGCGCTCCGAAGCCTGCAAAGCCTTGATGGTCTCCACGATTTTCTTTGCATTGGCGTATCTCAGCCGAACGACCGATATGCGACTCGCGTTTTTTTCATCCATGGTATGGATGATGGCCACGAGTCGATTCACATTATTAGCGCTTCCCGCGAGGATTAAGGTATTGGAAGGCGAATAGGCTGTTATGGTGCCCCATTCTTCGATCAAGGGCTGTAATGCAGGAACCAGTTGCTGCGCCGAGACGCTATTTAAGCCGATGACTCGCACCACCACTTCATCACCGACACCAGGGGCAGATGTCGCGGATGATAGTCCTGCATATTCTTTTGCTTGTATCACGGGAATAATCTTGATCACCTTACCCGCAGGGATCGCGACATAATTAAGCACTTGCAACATGGATAAAAATACTTGGTAAAGTTCATCCACCTGCATCGGTTTACTGGAAATAATCGTTACCTTACCTTGAACACGTGGATCTACGATAAAGTTTTTGCCAGTGAGTTTTGAAATAGCCTCGATGACAGCGCGTATATTCGCATCTTGCAAATTCCACATCTGAGTGGCTTTCTTAGAAACAAGCGGAGTGTTTGTCTGCTCTGCAGGCGAAAGCGCTGGCGTGCTGGTGATAAACACGCACAGAAGAAAAAGAAATACAAATACCAACCATTGCTTCATTAATTAAGACGAGAACAATACTGTCATACGTGCTAATAAAGAATTAGACCAAAAACTACCTAAATTTAAACGCTCTGATGTCGATTGCAGTAAGGTCGGACCTAAACTCGCATTACCAAAATTACTCAAACGGTATTCAAACCCGAGTAGGGTTGAGTCAGAAAGGTGGAAGCCCATACCTGCACCAATGGTGTATGCAAAAGCCAGGGTAGTATAGGGTTGATACATCGTTTGCATTGGTGCGGCCGCTGGACCCACCTCAACCTCATTATAATTCGACGCTCGATTCCACGACATGCCTGCCCCACCAATCAAGTAAGTATCACACCAATAACGCAGGTGCCAACCGAGTTGACCCATTGCAAACACAGGCACACTGCTGATCGCGTAGGTGAAATACAGCGAGTCGAATGCGGGATTAATAAAAAATAAGGGATGCACACGACCACCCGCAATCACACGGGTGTAACCGGTTTCCAGGCCTACCGAAAAGAAGCCCACATGACCAAATTCCCCACGGCGCCCAATATCAAGACCCACAAAAGGCCCTGTTGTGTCTGTTCGATTAAACTGGTAAAGATTGGTGTTATTCGCATCGAGATTAACAATAGAGCTTACTTGCTGGGTAAACTCCCAGTTCACACCGGCAAACATCGAAAAAAAGTCCGTGCCTTCACGACGCTCTGGCGCCCCTTCAGCGTAAACAACTTGAAACAAAGCCAATAGGTTTATTAGCCCCGCAAAGATCCAACGCTTACGCCATACCGATTTCATTTTTACTGTAAGCCTCCTCGGCTTTTTGGTTTAGGTTTTCTTTTTTGTTTTTGAGTCAACCAAAGAAAATCCGCAGGCCGCAATACTTTGCTTACAGTAATAGGCTTGCGAACTAATCTGGGCCCATTCATTTGGATCAATGGAAAACGTGGGACTGCTAGTCATCGAAAAATTATTATTTCCATCAGAGTACGCACAAACAATGGTCGAATTATTCACCGCCCCATAAGAGCTTACGACCATAAAAGTAATCGTTGGCGTCGGATTGGATACGGCCATGACTGATGATGACCACGTAATGTCACCAGCCGTATTCACGTACTTAGATGCGTTTACATCATATTGAATCGCATCAATAGCCGGGCAATATTCAGTGGCATAGGCGAATGTGGAAAGACTGATCAACATAATTCCGTAAAATGCGTGTGAAATTTTCATTTTGTGTTACTCCCTATATTTTTATATTGTTTTTTTTGTAGTGGCTCTTTGGCTATATGAACAAGGAAAAAATTGTTTAGCGCTGCTCATTTTGCCGGGAATGCTTTGAAAAGCTACGTTTTGTGTCGCTTGTTGCGTCCAATTAATCTGGTCATCGCAATACCAATAATATTTAGAACCATTGGCCGTAACAAAGGCCAATATCGGCTCGATCGAAGTCGCGGTAGTCGGTATATAGACCTGTTGAGTCAAGCTAAAAGAAGCCGTCGCAGACTGCTCGGTTAAAAATAGCTGTCGACTCTTGTCCGCATAGTAAACAAAAAGACCCGGAATAACACCCGTGGCTTCAGCCGGTAATGAGTGGAATGTGGCCCGGTAATTAATGGTTGCCATGGTAGAGGCCGCCATAGAAGTAGCCGCTGCTGATAAACCCAGTAACAGGGCAAAGAAGATCAATGGTCGTTTCATGAAAGTTCCTTTTTTTTAAAGTTACGTCACTAAACCTTTAGTGCCGATATTATGTCGGATACCTAGGTAAAAGTCACCCCAAAAAAATCTACATGGTTTTCGATGTTCGTGCAACTGTTTGGACTCGTGGATCAAGCTCGCCAGTTTTATAACGGCCCGCCATGGTTTCCACCGAGACCACTTTAATTTTATCCGCCTGACCCGCTGTACCAAACGCTTCATATCGGGCTTTACAAATCTCACGCATCGCTTTGGTGGCTGAAGACAGATACTTTCTAGGATCAAATTCAGCACGGTTTTTCGCAAGCTCTCGCCGTATCGCACCGGTCGACGCCAAACGCAAGTCAGTGTCAATATTCACTTTCCTCACCCCATGCCGTATGCCTTCTTGTATCTCTTTAATCGGCACACCATAGGTCTCGGGTATTTCACCGCCGTGTTCGTTAATAATTTTTAACCAGTCTTGTGGCACTGAGGAAGATCCATGCATCACCAAATGAGTATCCGGCAAAAGACGGTGAATCGCTTTGATTCGTTCAATCACGAGAACTTCCCCAGTCGGGGGATGGGAAAATTTATACGCCCCATGACTGGTGCCAATCGCAATGGCCAGCGCATCTACTTTTGTTTTTTGAACAAAATCGGCCGCCTCATTGGGGTCTGTTAGCATCTGCTCTTTTGTCAGGGTCCCGTGGGCACCCGATCCATCCTCATCCGCTGCACGCTCTGTTTCTAACGAGCCCAAGCAGCCCAACTCACCTTCAACCGAAACACCACAAGCATGCGCCATTTGCGCCGCCAAAGTCGTCACCTGCACGTTATAGTTATAATCCGATGGTGTTTTTTGGTCCTCTTTCAAAGAACCATCCATCATCACTGACGTAAAACCCAGCTGAATGGATCGCTGGCAAACGTCCGGTGAAGCGCCGTGATCTTGATGCATGCAAATCGGAATGTGAGGCCACTCCGCTTCAGCCGCGAGAATGAGGGCACGAATGAACTGAGGTCCCGCGTATTTACGCGCTCCTGCGGAGGCTTGCATGATGACTGGGCTATTCGTTTCATCCGCGGCTTCCATAATCGCCCGGACTTGTTCTAAATTATTCACGTTGAATGCTGGCACGCCATAGCCATGCAGAGCCGCATGATCCAGTAGTTGGCGTAGTGTAATTAGAGCCATTACTTTTCCCTCCAGTCATGGGCCTGTTTACCATTCGCTAGGCTGAGGTGGAATTCGTTGATTTTTGAGCACCGCAGCGCAGTTTACATTGAAGTAAATGAGCAGCG
>CAYGED010000086.1:4149-5767 GCA_964348555.1 uncultured Coxiellaceae bacterium | reverse complement strand
GGCACTCCGTCGACCCATAACGTGACGAAACGGACTTGAGCGCTCCTTCTGCCAGCAAGGTGGAAGAAAGATCCCAGCAGGCTTCCCAAAACCACGTGAGTAACGCCTCGACGGTCCACCCCTCATCTGTTTTTGCCCACCAAAACAAGTAGGTTGGGCTGAGCGCACGCGAAGCCCAACGAATATAAAAATATTATTCACCAAAACTTTTTTTTGCAAAATTAATTTCACCATCTCAATCTAAAGGCAAAATCTGGTTAGTAAGTAGCCCGTATGAAGCGAAATACGGGGGAAATTAAGAAATTAAAAGCAAGTAGGTTGGGGCTGAGCGCCAGCGAAGCCCAACAAATATAAAAATATTATTCACCAACGCTTTTCTTTGCAATTTCATCAATCAGAAGTATACTTTTTCAATTGGCTAGATTTATTGTAAAAAAATAATTGGTTCCTGGGATTTTTGCTCGCAAGCGCACTTCAAAATGACAATCTTTGCACTCTCTCATTTCCTTATTTCAGGGTATTTCGTTATTTCACGACTTGATAAAAAATTTCGCCTTTCTTTACCATTCCTAAGTCGTTTCTGGCGCGTTCTTCAGCGGCCTCATTTCCGTTTTTTAAATCGTTGATATCAAGCTCCACCTGACTGTTTCGGGATGATAATTTTTGATTGGCTTCTTCTTGATGTTGAATACTTTGATGCAGCTCATAAGCAGAAACAAGGCCGCCTGGGGCAAACCACAATTGATATTGCAACAATCCAATCAGCACAACAAGAATAAAAATAATCGGTTTCATGATAATTGCTCAGCTTCCCTGCTGTAAAACTAAGGCTATTCTGGCCAAGTTGTTATCCATTTTCTCTCCGACGTTTAAATCGGAAATGCCTCGATTCCGGCATAAGGCGCCTGACTCCCCAAAGCACGTTCGATGGCTAGCAGGCGATTGTATTTGGCTACTCGATCTGACCGACATAAAGACCCCGTTTTGATTTGTCCCGCCGACGTTGCAACCGCTAAATCGGCTATGGTCGTGTCCTCTGTTTCCCCTGAGCGATGTGAAATGACAATTCCGTATTTCGCTTGCTTGGCCAACCCAATCGTCGCTAGCGTTTCGGTCAATGTCCCTATTTGGTTAAGTTTAATCAATATAGCATTCGCAACCTTGTTTTCAATACCTTCCGCTAAAATTTGTGGGTTTGTTACAAAGATATCGTCCCCAACGAGTTGCACCTGACGACCCAACCGTTCCGTTAATTTTTTCCACCCTTCCCAATCGTTTTCCGCCAACCCGTCTTCGATCGAAATAATCGGATAACGATCGACCCACTGGCTTAATCGGCCGATCAGCTCATCATTTGATAGCAGCTGACCTTCAAATTTATAACGGCCGTCACCAAATAACTCCGAGCTCGCGGCATCAAGCGCCAGGTAAACTTCTTTCCCCGCTTGATAACCTGCCGCATGAATCGCTTCCATGATCAATTGAAACCCCGCCTCATTATTCGGTAAATCCGGCGCAAAACCACCTTCATCACCCACTGCTGTGCTGAGCCCTTGTGATGCCAACGTTTTTTTCAAAGCATGGAAAATCTCGGCGCCACAACGCAACGCTTCAGCAA
>CAYGED010000086.1:0-4139 GCA_964348555.1 uncultured Coxiellaceae bacterium | reverse complement strand
AACGCTGCAGCAAAGGTCGGCGCTCCCGCCGGGACAATCATGAATTCTTGAAAATCCAAATTATTATTCGCGTGGGCACCTCCATTGATTACGTTCATCATCGGAACGGGCATCGTGAAAGGTCCTTCCCCACCCAAATAACCATAAAGCGGAAGATGAGACTCTCGTGCAGCCGCGTAAGCCACGGCAAGTGACACGCCTAAAATGGCATTTGCTCCAAATCGGGCTTTATTTTCAGTGCCATCGAGTTCAACCATGATTCGGTCAATTTCTTCTTGCTGTGTGGGATCTTTGCCAAGCAAGGCATCACGAATCAGGCCATTCACATTTTCAACGGCCTTCAACACTCCTTTGCCTTCGTAACGCTTAGGGTCTTTGTCCCGTAACTCCAACGCCTCACGCGAGCCGGTTGAAGCACCCGAAGGCACCGCGGCCGATCCAACAGCGCCAGACGACAACGTCACTTCAACGGCGATGGTTGGGTTTCCACGCGAATCTAAAATTTCTCGTGCATCAATATCCGTAATCGTGCTCATCGTTCCTTAGGGTCCATCGTCATTTCTATAAAGCCATGTTTTTTTACATGATGGTCAATTTCAACCAGCGTTTCGAGCAGCGAGGCCATTTTTGCTAGTGGCCAAGAATTTGGACCATCGCTTAATGCAGCACTCGGATCGGGATGGGTTTCCATAAAAATGCCTGCAATACCAACGCCAACGGCTGCTCGCGCCAGCACCGGAACAAATTCCCGCTGACCACCCGAATGCGAATCTTTTCCGCCGGGTAATTGAACCGAATGCGTCGCATCAAAAACCACGGGACAAGCCGTGTCACGCAAAACCGCTAACGAACGCATATCGGAAATAAGATTGTTATAACCAAACATAACGCCACGCTCGCAAACCATGATCTGCTGATTACCCGTCGACCACGCCTTTGCAACAACGTGCTTCATGTCCCAGGGCGCGAGGAATTGGCCTTTTTTGATGTTAACCGGTTTTCCCATGGAAGCCACGCTACGAATAAAATTACTTTGTCGACACAAAAAAGCGGGGGTTTGCAAGACATCCACCACCGAAGCCACTTCTCTCAAGGGCGTGTCTTCGTGCACGTCGGTCAACACAGGAACCTTGAGTGATTTTTTCAGCTTTTCCAAAATGGCCAAGCCTTTTTCAATACCCGGGCCACGAAAACTCAAATGAGAAGAACGGTTAGCCTTATCAAAAGAAGACTTAAAAATAAAGGGTATTTTGAGCTTGTGTGTGATTTCTTTGAGCACGCCCGCCGTGTCCATGACCAGCTGCTCACTTTCAATCACACAAGGGCCCGCAATCAAAAAGAGAGGCTTATCCAAGCCGACTTCAAAACCTGCTACTTGCATGTGCTCACTCTAATAAACTCCTGGAAAAATAACAACAGGAGTTTCGCACTTTATGTGAAACCCTTTCCCACGATGAAGTTTCTTAAGGAAGCATCTTCATCTCCTCAAACCACCGCTTCTTGTCCACCGATTTTTCTTGATATTCCGCAAAGAATGAAAGAAAATGTGCCTGTCCAAAACTGACGTTAATGATGAGCTTCAAGAGATTCCCCTGAGCGGAGCATATCGATAATGACGAAAAAAAAATTACTGGCTCAACCGATCGAGCATCTCGACATCACCAAGCCTTTAACCTGGGAGTCGTTGATTGACTCCATGCACAAAACGGCATTCCAAGCACGCAATCTCGCGAACGCGTCGAAAATTTACACGCAAATGCTTCGCGATCGAGATTGCTCCGTCATTTTTTGCCTGGCGGGATCTCTCATCAGTGCCGGCTTAAAAAAAATTATTATCGATTTGCTTCGAAATAACATGATCGACATGATCGTTTCCACCGGCGCGAATATGGTCGACCAAGATTTCTTTGAGGGGCTGGGCTTTCGTCACTATGTCGGCTCTCCCCGCTTAGATGACGAGCAGCTGCAAGCACTTAAGATTGACCGAATTTACGATACACTCATCAACGAAGATGAATTAAGAATTTGCGACGATACCGTTACTGAAATCGCTAATAGCCTAGAACCAAAGGCTTATTCTTCTCGCGAATTTATTATTGAAATGGGGAAATACCTCCAAAAGAAAAATAAAAATGCCGAATCAATTGTACGCATTGCCTACGAAAAAGGTGTGCCAATCTTTGTCCCAGCCTTTAGCGATTGTAGCGCTGGCTTTGGCCTCGTGATGCATCAAATAAAACGACCCCACAAACACGTCAGCATCGACTCAGTAAAAGACTTCCGAGAGCTCACGCAACTGAAGATTGCCTGCAAAGAAACGGGGCTACTGATGCTGGGTGGCGGCGTTCCGAAAAATTTCGCCCAAGACATTGTCGTTGCCGCCGAATTACTGGGTCACGATGCGCCACTGCACAAATATGCCATACAAATCACCGTCGCCGATGAGCGTGATGGCGCTTTATCAGGCTCTACGTTACGCGAAGCTTGCTCTTGGGGAAAAGTAGCCATCACACACGAACAAATGGTATTCGCCGAAGCAACCATAGCTTTTCCCATGTTAGCCGGATATGCTTACCATAACACCCGTGGAAATAAGCGAAATGAAAAACGATACAACGACACCCTCGCTCAACTCTCCGACACCAACGCCACCGTCGCACGTTGAAGACGCGAGAGAAAATTACAACATCGAAAACTGGAGCGATGGCTTCTTTGATATCAACGAGAAAGGCTACGTCGTCGCTTATCCGCAGCGCAAAACTGAAAATGCCAAACCCATTAATTTAAATCAGTTGGTTGAAAAGCTCAGTGCGCAGGGAATTAACGCCCCCATTTTGCTTCGCTTTCCGGACATCTTACACACTCGTGTCGACAGCCTGGCGCAAGCATTTAATCAAGCCATTCGCGACACGAATTATTCTGGAAAATACACAACGGTTTATCCGATCAAAGTGAACCAACAACGATCGGTTATTTCAGAAATCTGTAAACACAAAAAAAATCCACTGGGCCTTGAAGCGGGTAGCAAGTCTGAGCTCTTAGCGGTCATTGGCTTATCAAAAAAACCGGCCACGACCATCGTTTGCAACGGATACAAAGACGTCGAATACATTCGTCAAGCTTTTATTGCACAATTGCTTGGCCACCAAGTGTATCTCGTTCTTGAAAAATTTTCTGAACTCGACAAGATTTTGCGCCTGGCGAAAGAAATGAATGTCAGCCCACGACTGGGTATCCGTGTCCGAGCGCTTACCGTCACCCAAGGAAAATGGCAAGACACGGGTGGAGAAAAATCAAAATTTGGTTTGAGCGCGGCGCAAGTTTTAAAAGTGTTAGAGCATTTGTCTAATAATGACAGCCTGCACATGCTTCAACTTCTGCACTTTCACTTTGGTTCACAAATCGCAAATATTGGCGACATTCAAAACGGTATGCAAGAATGCGCGCGTTATTATGCTGAACTTCACCGCAAAGGGGCAAAAATCCAAATCGTCGATGTGGGCGGTGGACTCGGTGTTGACTATGATGGCACACACACTCGCCGATTCAGTTCAGTCAATTACACGATGGAAGAATATGCTAACAATATCGTTTACACCATCAATGAAGTTTGCCTCGTCAATAACCTGCCTCATCCGGATATTTTTTCGGAATCCGGCCGCGCCATCACAGCCCATCACGCCGTGTTGATTACCAACGTCATTGACCATGAGGCGGTGAGCCTACCCGATTTAAATAATTTTACCAACACGGATAATGATGCCATCATCAAAAATCTTTTAATGGGCATTAACAACCTGACTCCGCGCACGGCCATGGAAGTTTATCACGATGCCACTTATTGGATGCAAGAAGCGCACAGCAAATACCTCCATAATGTGATCAACATTGAAAAACGCGCCTGGATCGAGCAGCTTTATGTGGCCACGTGTTGGCGAGTGCGCGAACTGTTAAAACCCGAAATTCGCGCGCACCGAGAAATCATTGACGAACTGAATGGCAAACTTGCCGATAAATATTTTCTTAATTTTTCGTTATTTCAATCCTTGCCTGACTCATGGGCAATCGACCATATTTTTCCGATAATCCCACTCTCCCATTTAGATGAGACGCCTGCTTGCCGCGCGGTCATGCAAGAT
>CAYGED010000085.1:0-5828 GCA_964348555.1 uncultured Coxiellaceae bacterium | reverse complement strand
GCCTAATTTTATTCAACGCGAGAAAAATCGCTTCCGGCGTTCGTTGAGTAATGGCCACACCCGCATCGAAACGAGTCGCAATTTTTCCTGTCCATGTGTTTTCAACCGAAATAACCGGACAACCCGCGTAAAGTGCATCGAGGGCCACGCCACTAAACTTATTCCGATAGCTTTCCGGATCATAAATCAATAAGCAAACCGCATTCTGAAATAAGGATTGATAGACTTTGGGACTCAGCGTTCTTTCATGCAACGTTAATTTCGGGTGCTTCACGTTTCTCAATCGAAGCAGCGCTGCTTCGCTGGCCTTATCATAACGCCCCGATACTGGCGCCGATATTTGAATTTCCATTGGAATAGAGGGTATTCGTTGCTTCATGTATTCAACAAACCGCACCACTTCTGGAAATCCTTTATCCATCCGAGCAGATCCTGCAAACAGAATTTTCTCAAACTGAATCGGTTCCTCTGTTTGAACAGACGATGGCGAATAACCTGGGCACGGCACGCATTCACATTGCGAAAATCCTGCCTGACGAAAGATCGACAACAAATCCTCCGTCGGCGTGAGGATGACCCATTCTGGGTGTTGCTCCGCTGTTCTTTTCAATAATTCAATTTTAGCGTCGTTAATTTTAAATTGATGGAAATGCAGAAAAATCTTGGAAGAATATGTTGTGCGCCTCAAAAGCTTATTCAAAAAAATAAGATCCACTCGACCGGCCGTTGGAATAAAAATATTTTTTTTCTTTTTTACCAAATGGCGCAAGCAAAACCAGCGTTGCCATTGCCGCCATCGACGAAAGAAATAAGCGTGCTTTTGAACTGGAAGGTTTTTGTAGAGGTGGCGCCCACGCCGATCTAACCAAACATGCAGATCGAAATCTCCCGAGGCATTTGCCTCAATCAAACTTTGAACATAACTATGACAATGGCCAGCTTCATCCGCCAATGTCGGCTCAACCATGTGTATTTCTATCACGATGTATCCTTAGGCCTGTTTACAATTCGCTAGGCTGGGCGTTATTCGTTGATTTTTGAGCACCGCAGCACAGTTTACATTAAAGTAAATGAGCAGCGGAGCGCAGAAAATCAACGAATAACGCCCAGCCTAGTAGAATTGTAAACGGGCCTTTTTGTTAACCCATAAACAGCTATGATATACTGCCCGAATATTCTAATCGTAAACACACAGGAAATCATGCGTCGCGCTAGTGGTTGGAAGAATTGGATTCAATACCTCACCGGGACACTGATTGTCATTTACGCATTTACTTTACCTATCTCAACGACAGTAACGGATAATTTATTCCCTTTTATCGCGCTTCTTTGCCTTTTTGCCAGAAGCTCAGATGGGAGCTTGATTCAACGCCTCTTCTCTCAACCCGTTGTACTCACTTATGTACTATTTTTTATACTTTTACTGTTAAATGCCTGGCACTCGCCTGGAACACCCCATGATATCTGGCATTCGCTCTTCAAATACAGCAGCTTCCTAAGTGCCGCCTGCATCATGATCTCATTCAACAATGATCGATGGCGTCGCTATGCCATGAATGCTTTTCTCGGCGCCATGATGCTCACCCTCTTACTCTCGTACCTTAAATACTATTGGATTCATGACCTTTTCCACACCCGATTCGACCAGGCCAGCGTGTTCAAAGACCATATCATTCAAAACTTTCTCATGGCGATCACATTTTTTATTTTATTTTATCGCTGGCAGAGCAAGCAGCCTCACCGATGGCTATCCGCCTTACTCATTCCTTTTGTACTTTATAATATCCTTTTCATCAGCCAAGGGCGCTCGGGGTATTTCATTTTTGCGGCCTTATTATTTTACACACTGGCTATTTACCTCGGCTGGCGTGGCCTCCTTATCGCTTTTGCTGCACTCAGTGTGCTGAGTGTGCTGGCCTATTCCCTCGCCCCAGAGTTTAACAGCCGTGTCAGGGCCATCGGCAACGACCTTGATCAATATCGCCAAGGCAAAATAGTCAGTTCCATGGGCATACGCATTCAATCCGTAAAAAATGCTTATGCCCTCATCAAGAAAAAACCGTGGATTGGTTATGGGACGGGTAGCTTTCAGGCTATTTACGCTACGCTCCCCGTCGATGTCACCAAAGACACGGGGATCATGAAAACCGCTTATAACAATTATCTCAACATCGCCGTTGAAATGGGTCTCCTCGGGCTGGCTTTCATCATTCTGATCTTTTGGGTATCGTGGCGCTACAGTCAATTCCTGAATCCCGAATGGCGTTATTACACGCGAATTCTGTTGATCAGTATGGGGCTGGGTTGTATGGCGAATGCATGGTTGAGTGATATCACGGAACTGCATCTCTTCACGTTTTTCCTCGGCCTGGGTTTTGCCAACTTGCCTGCTCAGCTTGCCCTGAAAACACAAGCAGCATCAAAAAGCGAGTCTCAAAGCCATTCATTCAATGGGGCCAACTAGCGTTTCAACAGATTCAGCACCGACATCCATCGACTCCATCGCTTTCACGATTTGATCCGGTTTTAAATCCATCATGCATTTGAAATGTTTCAACGGGCATTCTCGACTAAAACAAGGCTGACACGATAAATCGAGCTGCAAAACTTTAACACGGTCTGACAAAGGCGGAGTAAACGCTGTTGAGGTCGATCCATAGATTGCGATGGTTGGGCGGTTTAGCGCTGCTGCAATATGCATTAACCCAGAATCGTTGGTGACCACACAATCCGCCAACGCCAACAGGTCGACCGCTTCCGTCAATTGCGTTGTGCCCGCGAGATTAACCGCGCGATGATCCGTCAACGCCTGAATGCGATCAGCAATCGGTTTATCTTTCGGTGACCCAAACACCCAAACTCGCCAACCTTGTGCTAACTTTACGTTAGCCACTTCCGCATAATATTCCAAGGGCCAACGTTTCGACGCACCAAACTCAGCACCCGGACAAAGCGCTAGCACAGGTCGATCATCACGCACCAATCCCACGCGCGTAATTGTCTCAGCAACTCGATCGGGTGCTATTTTTAACGCCGGTCGAGGAAGCTCTGTCGGCAAATCCGCTTTCTTCGGTAACCCCAATGCCATAAAGCGCTGGATCATGAGCGGATAACGCTTTGCATCTAAGCGACGAATATCATTGAGCAAACCATAACGCATCTCGCCCACCCAGCCGGTGCGTTGCGGAATTTTAGCCCAGAAAGGAATGAGTGCTGACTTGTAGGAATTGGGCAGGATAATCGCTTGATCGTAAACACGCGAACGCAAATTTTTGCCGATCGCTCGGCGATCGCGCAGACGGAGCTCTCCGTGACCGAAAGGCAAGTCGATCGACTGCTCCACTTCCGGCATTCTCTCCAACAAGGGCTTCGTCCAAGGCGGCGCCAACACATCCACTTGAATGCCTGGTGCTTGCTGTTTCAGCAACTGAAACAACGTCTGCGCCATTACCATATCACCCACCCAAGCAGGACCGACTACGAGTATTTTTCGCTCTGACATAAACGATTGCGTTTCCTATTCACTCGTGAAGTCTTCGAGGATATATTCAGCATCACAGTATGGGCAAACCACTTGCCCTTCTCGCTCAATCGGCAGGTAAACACGCGGATGTGCATCCCACAATTGGTACCGCGGCATCGGGCAACTCAACGGGAGCTCTTCTTTTTTGATGGTGTAACGCTTTTCGGCACACCCCGTTCGTTGGCTCATAAAAATCCTAAAACAAGAAAGCATTTCACGGAGTAGTTTACCACGCTAATCGAGATATTCCACAAAGGTCTCTTGAACTCCAAAGCGAGATCCGACACAATGAGCCCCATGGCAAAATACGAAGTATTACGCACGATCCAACTCTTCCCGGGAAAGGTCTTTCTTCGCACCTCCAAGCTTCCTGAAATGGTTCATCTCGACGACCCAGCGTTGAGCGTGCTCTCTGACTTTGCACAGCATCCACCACGAACGATCAGCCCCAATGAACCCATGGACAACGCGCTTAACGAGATGAAATTAAATGGCGTACACATGCTCCTCGTCCAAGAAAAGTCGGGTAACATCATCGGTGTCATCGGCTCGGAAGATATTCTGGGAGAATTACCGATTAAAATTATTCAGGAGCGCCGCATCGATCGAACGCAAATTCTCGTCAAAATGCTCATGACGCCGCTGAATAAAATTGCCGCCTTCGACATGAAAGCGCTCGAGCACGCGAAAGTGGGGCACATTGTCATTACGCTCAAACACCTCCGCACGCATTACGCGCTCGTCATCAGCAACGAAACCACCGACGGCTCGCAAACGCTGCGCGGCATCTTTACCACGTCGCAAATCAGCCGACAACTGCACATGGATATTTCAGATGCGATTGCAAAAGCACAGTCTTTATCCGAGTTACAAAAACGCCATCCCCATGGTTAAAAACTTCATTTGATTGAAAATCAGATTTCGGATATTATCGCCTAATCAATATATTATTTGAGGTCGCTCAGATGAAAGGACTAGTCATCCTCATAGGATTGGGATTGGCTAACGATGCACTTGCGTATTCGGATGTCAGTAGATTACATCAGTCCTCTATCCATCAGTCAGTTCCTGTTAGTCTGGTGCCAAAAGTAGGTCAACGAGGCGGATGTACTTTTATGGATAATATTATTAATAAGGCGACTTCAACCGTGACTTTTTCCGTAACCCGCAAGGGGAGCAATGCTACGGTTCAATATCTTCCTGAACTCCTTATCCCGCAACAAAAAGACATATACAAAGTACAACTATCTTGTGATAGTGGAACACAGGACAGAATATGGATTAAAGCCAGTTTTCCTCACTCAAATTGCACGTATACCTTTGAAATTCAAACGAGTGCTAAATTAACGATAGGTTCCAGTGACACGAGCATGTGCCAAACGACAAAGTCAGGCGGCTTGATATTAGCCAATCATTAATGGCGAAAAGTCAATGCGAGCACCATCAAGCTTCCTAATATTTAGCACAGGATGAGAAAAATTCATGGATGAACAGCCCACGATTTCTTTAAAAACAATCCATCTTGCGTTTTTATTACTGGTCTTTTCTTTTTTTGCCATTGCGTTGCAATTTAATCTGAGTAATTTTGTTTTACCGGGGTATGCATTTTACGATGTGAAACGCTTAGCGGAACTTGTTCTTCTCGTCGTCGTCGCTACCGGCGGTTTGGCTGCGTTTAACAAGCAGACGGCTGCATTTTATTTTTTGCCGCCTACTGCGCGCTTTTTATTGCTGATGTTGCTTGCCATTGGCGTGTATTCTTCATCGATGGCTCCCTTGCCGAAGTATGCTTTTTTAGAAGTCTCGACTTATGTTCTCTTGTTTAATTTCGTGATCACAATGGTCAGAATGCGGACTGGGCTTCAAGCTGGGTTCGATCGAGCATTGCTTTTGTTGTTAGCTGCCAGTGCGGCTATTTATAGCGTTACTTTTTATTGGGTTTATCTCGAGCAATTTTTTCGTCATGCATCGTTACGTTCTTTTCCGGGATTTCTGAACCCCGTTTTCTTCATTCAGTTTTCGGTGGTCACGTTACCCTTGATTTTTCTTCCCTTTGTTTATTTTCAGACACGTGGGCTTTTGTTGCGAGTACTCTTGTTTTGGGTTGCAATCAGTTGGTGGTCGTTGATTCCCTTCGAGAAATCTAAGGGGATTTTTATCTCGCTGACCGCCGCTGGATTGGCTCTTGAGAGAGAACCCCCAACCCCAGTAATCGTTTGCATGAAGGACACGTGAAAGAAGTCAGAAACGAGAACTTGACGAAGGAATGCGGGCACAACCTCATCGCTTGCAAAAACGATCCACT
>CAYGED010000084.1:0-5835 GCA_964348555.1 uncultured Coxiellaceae bacterium | reverse complement strand
ATGTAATGTTACATAAGTACATTTAATATGGGTGAAAAATGAGTACGATGAAAACAACCACTTCCTTTGAGGACTTTGTCTCCCTGGGCAAACAGGCGCCCTATGTGGTGCTCTGCCAGGAGCTTGAGGTCGAGCTTACCCCTATCCAAGCTTTTCAGCGTATGGAAAACCTGGACCCAGCGGCCGTCTTACTCGAGTTCTCACCCCGTGAACAACCGGCTTATGCCTTCCTTGGCTTCCACCCCCTAGCAGAACTTATTGCTGATGGTGATTCTGTCCGGATACGCATCGATAAAGAAGTCGAGCATTATTCAGGTCACCCATTTCAACACTTGCGATTACTTCAGCAAAAACTTCGCTGTGCGGATCATCACCCCCTCACCCAGTTAACCGGAGGCGCCGTCGGATACATTGGCTATGATGCTATTCGGTATTTAGAAGCCATTCCAGACCGTCATCATGCCAAAAAGAATTTAGCTGAAATTGATCTTAAGTTTTACCAAACGGGTATCACCTTTGATTCCAAGAATCACAAAATTGTCATCTCACGTATCGTGCGCGTTGAACAATCGAATTTACTAGCCTGTTATGAAAATGGAATGGCAGTGATTCAAAATGTAATCGAGCGATTATTGGAATCGAAATCTGCCAATATAAATATCACTCCCCTCAACTCGAATGATGACTTCAAATCAGACCTCGACGATGAACAATTCAAAATCATCGTCAATAAAGCTAAGCGACATATTATGGAGGGCGATGCTTTTCAAATTGTAACATCCCGAACTTTTAAAAAACATTATAATGGTAAGCCATTTGATATTTACCACGCATTAAAGCGAATGAGTCCTTCGCCTTACCATTTCTATTTAAAAAGCGGAATGGCGACTATCGTTGGAGCTTCTCCAGAAAAAATAGTCAGCGTTAAAAATCGTCTTATTGAATGTGTCCCGCTCGCAGGAACACGTCGCCGTTCTCCTGGAGAAAGCGATGCAACCATTGCGAAAAATTTAGTGAGCAACACTAAAGAAATGGCTGAGCACACCATGTTGGTTGATTTAGCTCGAAATGATATCGGCAAAGTTTCAATTCCTGGAAGCGTGACAGTAACCGAGCTCATGCAACCCGTGAGTTATTCTCACGTTATGCATATTTCGTCTACCATTCAAGGTCAGCTCGCAGAAAATTGCGACGCTATCGACGCACTTTTATCAACTTTCCCAGCCGGCACATTAAGCGGCGCACCAAAAATTCGTGCCATGGAAATTATTGATGCGATCGAATCGTCACGTCGAAATTTATATGGTGGTGCTATCGTCGCTCTGGATCGTGATGGCAATCTGGATACGTGCATTATTATTCGCAGCGCCATCGTTGAAAACAATTCAGTCAGCATTCGCGCCGGAGCTGGTATTGTGCATGATTCAGCTCCCCAAGCGGAAGCCAACGAAACACGATACAAGGCGCAAAGTGTCATGTCTGCTGTCCGATTAGCAGAAGGAGGATTGTCATGATCGTCATCATCGACAATTATGACAGTTTTACGTATAACCTTTATCAAAGCGTCGCGAATTATTATCCTGAGGTTTGTGTTTTTCGCAATGATGAAAAAACGGTTTTACAACTCCAGCAATTACCCATTGAAGCAATTGTTTTATCACCAGGACCCGGACGACCTGAACATGCAGGCATTTGCGTAGAGCTCATTAAAAAATTATCGCCCGCTATCCCCATTCTCGGCGTCTGTTTAGGCCACCAAGCCATTGCCATCGCCTTTGGTGCTCGAGTCACAAAAGCCAACAACATCGTGCATGGAAAATCAACGGAGGTGTTTCACCGCCGACAAGTACTTTTTCAAAACTTATCGCTGCCATTCAAAGCAGGACGATATCATTCGCTGATTGTTGAAAAAAAATCGTTGCCACCAACTTTATACATTGAAGCTGAAAACGAAGACGGTTTGATCATGGCCATCAAGCACACTCGATATCCCTGCTTTGGTATTCAATTCCATCCCGAATCGATTTTAACGCCGGAAGGACCCCAGTTTTTACGAAATTTTGTGGATTACGTTACTACTCAACCCCATAAGATCGCCGTATGTTAACCGATTATTTACAACAATTGATGCAAAAAGGAAATCTGACATCCGTTCAAGGTGAACAAGTGTTGTCGATCATTACGAATGGTGCTAAACCCGAGCAAACCGCTGCGTTATTGACATTATTGCACAATAAACCAGAAACCGCGGAAGAATTAATCGGCTTTGTTCGCGGCATGAAAAAGCAGATGATCCCTGTTTCTTATCATGAGCCACTGCTTGATATCGTCGGTACAGGAGGCGATGGAGCCAACACAATCAATATATCAACAGCCAGTGCTCTGGTTATCGCCAGCTTAGGCATTAAAGTAGCTAAGCATGGCAACCGATCGGTTTCTTCAAAATGTGGATCAGCGGATTTTTTGGAATCTCTGGACATCCCCATTCATTTATCGCCTCATGATGCTCAAAAGGCCTTAAATCATCAAGGATTTGCTTTTTTATATGCGCCCGACTTTCACCCAGCGATGCAAGCGGTTAAAAATATTCGTCAGGCGTTGGGAATACGAACAACATTTAATCTCCTCGGCCCGCTTTTGAATCCAGCAACACCTTCGCATCTTATTATTGGTGTTTATGAAAAACGTTTAATGGATATATTCGCCGATACTTTGCAAAAGTTACCGATCAAACGTGCGCTTGTCGTACACGGCAGTGGTCTCGATGAAATTAATTGCTTGGGATCCGTCGATGTCATCGAAGTTACGCCATCAAGCCAACAGCGCTATTCCTTAAATCCTAACGATTTTGGGCTTCCTTATTGCCGATTAAGCGACTTACAAGGCGGGACTTCTTCATTCAATCGAACACAATTAATGAAGGCATTAAGCGGAGAAGCGAGCTCAATCCACAATACGATTATTTTCAATGTAGGAGTCGCTTTACATCTTGTAAACTCAACCATAACGATTCAAGAAGGCATCACGTTAGCAACACGAGCCGCCGAAGATGGAACGACACTAACTTACATCAAACACTTAAAAGAGAGCAATCATGCAAAACAATTACCTACAGTCAATAATTGACAACAAAAAACACGAGGTTGAGCGGCTGCATGAGACGCTGGATAAAAATTTTTTTAAAAAGAACAACAAATCCTTTAAACAAGCGATACAGCAAGTGGATATTAGTGTGATCGCTGAAATCAAACGTCGATCACCATCCAAAGCTTACTTGGCTGATATTCATGATCCTATTTCGTTGGCGAAACAATACGTCTGCGGTGGCGCATCGGCCATTTCACTAGTAACCGATCATTTTGCCTTTCAAGGTTCTCTGAATGATCTGAATCAAGTCGCTGCCGCATTAACCAATACCTCCGTGGTTATATTAAGAAAAGATTTCATCATCGATGAGCTCCAGATAATAGAAAGTATTAATGCAGGCGCCAACGCGATATTATTGATCGTATCCATTCTAAAAGAAAAAACGGAGGCATTACTTTCAGCAGCAAAAAAATATGGGATAGATGCCCTGGTTGAAGTTCACGATCGTCAAGAACTGGATTATGCCATTGAAATCGGTAGTGAAATTATTGGAATTAACAATCGAAATCTAACCACTTTTGAAGTGAATACAGAAAATGCCATTAAACTCAGACCTTTTATTCCTGATCACATCGTTTCGATTGCTGAATCCGGGATCCACACACTCAACGATGTCAAACAATTGATTGATGCTAATTTTGATGCCTTGCTGATCGGCGAGGCGCTCGTGACATCAAAAGATCCCGGGAAATTTATTCGTGATATCAAAGGTGCAGCATGTCATCTGCATTAATTAAAATTTGTGGTATCAAAGATCCCACATTAGCTTACGACGCTGTGCGGATCGGTGCGCATTACATTGGGATCATGACGTTTTCTAAATCCAAACGCTATGTGGATATCGACACCGCTAAAAAAATTGCTCAAGCCACTCAACAAGCGGGAGGTATACCGGTGGCCGTATTCGTGAACGCTGATGCTCATGAGATGCAATCGTTTTGTCAAGCGACTGAGATTGATACTGTACAGCTTCATGGAAACCTATCGCGTTCCAGTCATCATTTACTCCCTGATACCATTAAACGCATTTACGCGATAGCCGTCGACTCGGATGGAAAAATTCAGCGTGATACCGATGGCGGTCAGTCTAAATTAAAAAAAGACCGTGATCAGCTGTTATTTGATCATATTCATCCGGGAAGTGGTATTCCTTTTCAAATAACCCATTTTCAAGCAAACACGGATTTTTCTTATTTTTTAGCCGGTGGCTTAACGCCTGATAATGTGACCACAGCCATTCAATTAACATCACCGAATGCCGTCGATGTGTCCAGCGGCGTTGAAAAGATATCGGGTATTAAAGATAGGTGTCTCATTGAATCCTTCATACAAGCAGTAAAATCATGTACGAATCAGCACTAAAATCAAAAAATGGTCGATATGATATTTTCGGCGGCTGTTATGTCCCCGAAAGTTTAATGGCGCCGCTGCTTGAACTCAAGATCGCATTCAAACAAGCCATAGCGGATACAAATTTTACTGATCAGCTAAAATATATTCTAGCAACCTATGCGGGCAGACCCACGCCACTCACCGCCGCAAAACGATTCAGCGATACTATTGGAGGGCCACAGCTCTTTCTAAAGCGTGAAGATTTACTGCATACCGGTGCGCACAAATTAAATAATGCGCTAGGTCAATGCCTCTTAGCAAAACACCTCGGTAAAAAACGCGTTATTGCCGAAACCGGAGCTGGACAACACGGTGTTGCTACCGCAACGGCTTGTGCGTATTTTGATTTACAATGCGATGTGTACATGGGAGCCGTAGACATGAAACGGCAAGCTCCCAATGTTGCTCGCATGAAATTACTGGGTGCCACTATTATTGCCGTTGATCAAGGCTCTCAAACATTAAAAGATGCTGTCAATGCCGCTCTACGCGATTACGCTGAAAGTTATTCTGATACGCATTATTGTCTCGGTTCAGCCTTAGGGCCTGATCCTTATCCTGAGATGGTGGCCACCTTTCAGAGCGTTATTGGCGAGGAAACTAAAAAACAAATTCTGCAACAAACAGGCCATCTGCCGGACGCCGTGATCGCTTGCGTGGGCGGTGGTTCCAATGCAATCGGAATTTTTTCAGCATTTACGAATGATACAGACGTTGCCTTGATCGGTGTGGAAGGTGGTGGACGAAGCGATCAGCTCGGTGATCATGCAGCACGATTTAAAGCAAAACAAAAGGGTGTATTGCATGGTGCTTATACGTATGTGCTTCAAAATAAGGAAGGACAAATTGCTAAAACACATTCGATTGCCGCTGGTCTTGATTACCCAGCCGTTGGTCCTGCGCATGCCGCTTTATTTAAGTCAGGACGTGCTGTCTACACTTCAGTAAAAGACGATGATGTTATCAAAGGATTTTTATTACTAGCAAAAACAGAAGGCATTATCCCAGCTCTGGAATCGGCTCACACGCTCGCTTATTTAATGACGGAAGGAAAAAATCGATTTCGTCGCGATGATATCGTCATTGTTAATCTATCAGGACGAGGCGATAAAGACTTGCCTCAAATTTTATCGGAAAATAAAAATCCCTGGGCTTACGCCCAGGGTATTTTTATCCCTGTTTTAGATCACGGACGCGAAGTGAATTCGCGTCCGTGACCCAAGGGGGAGAATCGCGGTTCTCCCCCTTGGGAATCCCCCATCGCGCAAGGTAACCCTGACCTAACGGTCAGGGTTT
>CAYGED010000083.1:0-5846 GCA_964348555.1 uncultured Coxiellaceae bacterium | reverse complement strand
GCTTCGATGAAAACACCTTCCGAATCGTTGTCATCGGCGGCGACCAAACGGCTTCACTCTTTGTCAAAAAGTGCTGGCCTGACTATCTGCAAGATCGATTAAACAAATTCTTCCCCGAACGAAAATTCGAAGTCTTCAACATTGGATGGCCAGATTTAAAACTGAACCACTTCCTAGAGCGATGGCGGCTACGTGGAAAAATATTTAAACCTCACCTCGTTCTGGTCAATTTAACCGAATTCGATTATTTACGCGTGATGATCGATCAGGATCGTTTGGCTAAACGAAAGACTTTCGTTCCCTTTCATTTCAATCCAGATGAAACAGCACAATTGCAAACACTTTGGAGCCTCTATTCCCCACCCCCCCCTTCAACAAACCTCATGCATAAAAAATCTCAACTACTCATCCCTTGGAAATTAACTGTCAGCGAGAATTTGCTAGACAACACCCAAAAAATTACTGCTCTTCAGATGCGACTCATTGAAGAATATGAACGACGGGAACACCCATTTGGTTACTATGCACTGGCGTGGTTTTGCACGCCTGAAATCTTTTCCTCTCTCGTGATGGACAATTTAAAACGATTCTATTCAAAACCCGTGTTCCTCAACAATCCAAAAATCATTTCTTCCAGCTTCACTCAAATCCACGCGCTTAAAAAAGAGATGGGCAATGTTATTTTTTTACATTCCCTTAATCACACACCTCACCAAGGTTCAAAAAACCCTGTTTTTTTTACTGAGCTTAAAAAACAAACGGGTATTAATCTCATCGACATGCGCAGCTTTATTCATCCGCGACGAAAAAATCTAAAAAAAATGTACTTGCACACAGCCTTACCCGGTCAACTTTCAGCAGAAGGACATCGATATTATGCCGATCTGCTTTTTAACTTTCTCTCAAGTAAAATGAACACCCCAACCACTGCGGAGATTACCCAATGAAACCTTTTTCTTTACTGGTCGTATTATGGGGAAACAAATTTTGTCATTACTTTCTTGACTTACTCGTGGCTTCTCTGTTGGCAGAAAATAATTTACCGGCCATCGCACACCAAGCCGATCACGTATTTTTAATCGCCACCACAAAGCCGGATTGGGAATTTTTGCAATCGGATTGGCGGTTTAAAAAACTTTCGGAATTAATCACCTTGAAATTTCTCGATATCAGCGCGCACTTGACGGATCCCAACCGTGGGAAGATGCAGGTGATGTCACTCGGCCATAAAGAAATTTCTCAGTTAGCCTATGAAAATAAGGGGATAGGCGTATTTTTAACGCCCGACATGGTTTTAACCAAGTCTGCTTTTGTCACGATTAACAGCATTCTGAGTCGCCGCTATCAAGTCGTCTTGTGCCCAGCGGTTCGCTTTGAATATAACGGCTGCATGCGCGAATTTAAAGAACGCAAGCTGTTATCCGATGGAATCTTATCCGCAACCGGGCAAGAGCTGATGTCCGTCGTGCTCGCCAATATACACTCTGAAACAACCACCTGGATCTGGGATGACAACCGTTACGCTGATAACCCCGTCATTACGTTAAAACGCCTGTCTGGAAAAAATAATTACGTCGTTCACGGATACAGCTGGGCCCCACTCGCCATTGATTACTCCTCACTAACCAGCCACGACATGTCCACCTTTGACAAATCCACCTTGGACCAAGATTATGTCTATAAAAACTTTGGGACCAGCAAAAAAATCTACGTCGTTTACGATACGGATGAATTAGCCATCGCCAGCTTTTCAACGGAAGAAGAATACCATATCCCCAACGATCCAAAACCCTTCCAAAACCTGCCTTATTTAGGTCGATTGATCCGCCGTGATAACTTATCACGAATTCACCATTGTAAAATTCACGACATGGATCCTTTGAAAAAAGACTTGGTTAAGCGATCCGTTTTCATGCACGCCGACCCACCGAATCCCCTCTGGAAAAAGGAAGCGCGTCTTTTCAGGCGGCGTATCGTGAGATCGGTACGAAAAAAACCCATTTCCCAATACCCAACCTACGTTCTTTATTTTAATTTACACGCTCTTATGATAAGTAAATTTCGTTTCTTCTTTAACCAGGAGTTATTCGTCAATCTGCTTTGCGCTAATCAATGGCACATTCCCGGTATCTACTTAAAGCAAATACAACACTTTCCTTATTTGAAGGCTGGTTTTAGGCTCAGCAATACCTTGATTGTAAAATTCATCGGAACCTCTTTATCCCTCATCACTAACATCATACTTCGATGGGCTGTCCTAGGGTTCTATCTATCCATCATGATCTACACACTGTTAAGCTACTCCTTGCTAAACTGTGCACGCTACTTTTTTAAGCGGTGCTTTTCTCGACAGTACCAAGGGCTCGCCAAATTTTCAGAAGGTTTCCCCACTTCTGTGCGTGCAAAAACACCTCACTTCGTCGATACCCCCAGCAGAGCCATGATTTTGTTTAGATACTTACCACGCTATTTCATTTACAAAGCGATGGACGTTTGTCATGCGTGGTTCAGTTCGCTAAAAAGAAAACGTCACGTTTGATAGGCTAAAAAGCTTGGATTCTAGCGGCAGCTGTGTTGTAATCCTTTTACAATAAGGAATGAACGGATCTTCACAAAAATGGATCAAACAGCACATACATTAAATACTGAATCGATTCCAACGACGATACCTGCTATTCACGTGCCTAAAAAACCTTTTCTTATCGGTCTTTCCGACTATCTGGCCGGATTTAAGCGATGGGATTTATTATTCTACGTGGCCTACGCCGAAATCCGGAGACGCTATCGTCGAACTGTCATCGGTCCTTTTTGGACCACACTGAGTCTGGCCATCTTTGTGACCAGCATGGGCATTTTATTCTCTCTCCTCTGGCACACCGATATCAAATCCTATTTACCTTATTTTGCCTCTGGATTTATCGTGTGGACCTTTTTTTCAACCATGACTATCGAGTCCTGCGCCACTTTCAGCGGAGCTGAAGGCTATTTGAAACAAGTTTCCATCCCTTATAGTTTTTTTGCACTCCTCGTGATTTGTCGTAATTTTATCGTGTTCTTACATCAATTTGTTATCTACATCATCATCGCTTTAATCTTTCACATACCGTTTACGCGTTATACTTTACTTGCTCTTCCGGCATTCTTTCTACTCATCGCCAATGCCAGCTGGATCGCCATTGCGTTGGGTCTGCTCTGCTCCCGGTTCCGAGATATCCAGCAGATCGTGAATAGCATCTTGCAAATTTCTATGTTTGTAACACCCCTGTTTTGGCCCGAAAAACAGCTGGGACACAGCATCTTCGCTTTCATCTGCATCAACTTCAATCCGCTTTATCATTTTGTCAGCATCGTGCGTTATCCACTGTTAGGCCAAGCACCCCCTGAAGTGAGTTGGGTGGCTGATATTTTTATCCTATTTTTTGGCTGGATTTTTGCCATGCGCTATCTAGGCAGGAATTACCATAAACTGATTTATTGGTTATAGCCATGGAAAACCTGATTGAACTCAACCACGTATCTGTCGAAATTCCCATCTTCGACGCCACGCGGAGTTTTAGATCCTCATTAGCTAATCGTCTCGGTGGGGAAATTGGACGCACAGACACTAAAAAAGTGTGTGTCCGTGCCCTGCAGAATATTTCGTTTTCATTAAGCCCCGGAGACCGTTTGGGGCTAATCGGACACAATGGCGCCGGAAAAACGACGCTGCTTCGCTTGCTTGCACACATCTACAAACCCACTCATGGCCAATACCGGTGTCGTGGAAAAATCACCTCCTTATTTAATATTACTCTTGGCATGGATCTGGATGACAGCGGACTCGACAACATCAAAATGATCGGGATGTTTTTAGGAATGTCGAAGCAAGAGCTTAAAGAAAAACGGGATGAAATCATTGAGTTCAGCGAGCTGGGCGATTACATCAACTTACCCTTGCGAACTTACTCATCCGGCATGCTCGCACGACTGAGCTTTGCTTTAGCGACTGCGCTTGAACCAGATATTTTATTAATGGACGAGGGCATAGGCGCTGGTGATGCCAACTTTGCCGATAAAGCAGAAAAACGCTTAACCGATTTCTATCAAAAAATAAGCACTCTGATTATCGCTTCACACGCGGATGCCATTATTAAAAAACTCTGTAACAAAGCTTTATTACTTGAACATGGCCATATTAAGGCGTTTGGAGATGTCAACGAAGTTATTAGCATTTATCATCAGGGTCGTCAATAAGCTCAATAAGCTTATAAATTTTTTCCCCAGCGGCTTGCCTGCTGGACTTTACACGATGGGGTTTCCCAAAGCGAAATAATACAGGAAATACCCCGTGGCTTACCACAGGGTATTTATTGGAGAATCTGTTATGAAGATAGATCCACCTAAAGGCATAAGCCCACGCTTCTCTTGTGAACCCAGTGAATTTCCGCGTATTCAAACCGCCTTGGATTCCATCGGGCATGTCATCATCGAAAATGTCCTCGAAAAACCCACACTCCGCATTTGTAATACGTACACTGAAAATCTATTTGAAAAAATCGACAGTGATTTTAATGCCGGCTTATTTACCGAAGGTCAAATCTACGCTTACCTGGGCAGTACCTACAGCTTTATGTCGGATGCGGAAGGAAAAAAACACGAAAAACTGTTTTTGGATATGATTGAGCGCAGTCCCATCATGGATTTATTTTCCTTTCTTCATAAAGGCACTGTGGCAGGAGTCCATGGACCCGTCATCCGACGAGCTGATCCCACGAAGCCTTTGCAACACATTGGACTTCACACAGATGGGCAGCCCACGGAATATGTGGAGCGAGCCTACCGAAGCAATAATTGCTACACGACCTGGATCCCTCTTTGCAATGTTGATTCACACACTGCTCGACTGTTTCTGTTTCATAAAAACGTCTATTTTGAAAATCCAGCTGTTAGCATTTTAAACCCATCACTTAGCGAAAACATCTTCATTTCTCACCGAAAAAAAGATAATATTCACATCGATGCCACACCGCTTTATATCTACAGCTTACCTAGAAAAATTCTCGATCACGAAGCACTCGCCAAATACAATAAAAACTATCATGAAACCACAAACCACATCCTAAATATCATTGGCGACGAAGCCTACGCACCCGAGTTATCCATGAATAGTGCCATCGTTTTCCGACAGAACATTATTCACGGTTCATTTTGCCACAATAATCTAACCAAGGCGAGACACAGCATCGACATTCGTTTTATGGGTGATTTTGATCGCATGACTAATTTTGATACGAAAGAAAGAGCTTTTATTTTTCAGCGATACACCCGTCAAACTTATGACCCCAATATCAAAAAGCAAGATGAACCGATCTCTCCCATCCCTTCCATCGAAGCGCAAATACGATTGCTCAACCAAAAACTGATTGAACAGCAACAACGAATCAATAACCAACAACAACAAATTTTACGGCTCACGAAACGTGCTCACCCATTTAAAGCACTGTCAAACCAGCTCAAAGAAAAAATAAAACCCGTTGTAAAGCCTTTATTAAAAAAATTGGGTTTACGGTGAAAAAAGCTAGGAAATAATTTTTCTTGCCCAAGAGAAAATCTTAGATCGAAACTGTGTGAGCGCTCTTTTACACCGCTCCCTGAACATATATTGCAATAAATAATTGATCTTGACTTCCTGTTTGAGCAATTTTTGATCCTGTTCGAGCGATTTTTGATGTTGCTCCTTTATTTTTTGCTGCAACTCAGCAATTTGAAGGCTGGTTGGAATAGCGGAGCTCGATACTAAATGATGGCTATAAAATTCCCTGGCATATCGTTTAAAAATATAAGCATTTTCTTTGTTCGTGTATTCC
>CAYGED010000082.1:0-5893 GCA_964348555.1 uncultured Coxiellaceae bacterium | reverse complement strand
CGGCAACACCGATCTCCGTTCCAGCTCGCGTTAGAAAAACGATGTCGGCCTCACGCGCAACCGAGCTCGAATGCACATTGCAAATGCCTAACGTGGCCATGTAACCGGATTTTTTCGCTTGACGCAAAGCGGCGAGCGTGTCCGCCGTTTCACCCGACTGAGACAACGCAATAAATAAGGTGTTGGGCTCGATCACCCCTTTGCGATAGCGATTTTCACTCGCGATTTCCACTTGGCAAGGAATGCCCGCCAACGCCTCCAACCAATAACGACCCACCAGCGCCGCATGATAACTCGTCCCACAAGCCACCATCTGAATACGTTTTACTTTACTTAAAATATCCCGTGTTCGGTGGCCAAAACTCTGGGTGTTGATTCGATTATTGATGAAATGACCGTTGATCGTATCGAACACGCCTTTGGGTTGCTCGAAAATTTCTTTTAACATGAAATGTTGATATTTGCCTTTATTTACTGTGTCGCCGTCTAACTGTGTGGTTTGGGCTTTGCGGGTGACCGCTTTACCTTTGGCATCTACAATGTCCACGGATTTTGAGGTTATTTTCGCAAGATCACCTTCTTCCAAATAAATAAATTTTTTGGTCACGCTGGATAGGGCGCTGGCATCCGAAGCAATAAAATTCTCGCTTTTTCCACAGCCAATAACGAGGGGGCTTCCCGATCGAATCGCGTATAATGCTCCCGGTTCGTCCGTGCAGATAATGCCAAGCGCATAAGCACCCACCAGCTCTCGTGTCGAACGCTGAATAGCCTTCAATAAATTTTTTTCTTTTTTGTAATAATGGTGGATTAAATGCACGACGACTTCCGTGTCGGTTTCTGACTTAAATTCACAGCCCCACTTTTTTAATTTTTGACGAAGCTTGTCATGATTTTCAATAATACCGTTGTGCACAATGGCAATTTTATTTGCCGATGTGTGTGGATGCGCATTCAACTCGGTGGGTTTGCCATGAGTTGCCCAACGTGTGTGCGCAATGCCCACGAAACCATCGAAAGATTTTTTTTCTAACTTTGCAATTAAAGCGGTGATTTTTCCTTTCACGCGCAAGCGTTGAATTTTTCCATTGCTTGAATGAAGCACCGCAATGCCTGCTGAATCGTAACCGCGGTATTCCAATCGCTCAAGGCCTTTCACTAAAACTTCAACGATAGGGCGCTCTGCGACTGCGCCAACAATGCCACACATGTAGGTTCCTTTATTGATTCTCGTGTGCCCTATTCTTACACGTTAGTAGATGAATTGCACCCCTCACCAGGAAACGCTATTATTTCCGCTAGCCCGAATAGGTCATACTGGGTTTATTTTTACAGTGCAGGAATGTTCATGCCATCACGCCGAGAATGTGCCAATGCGATCCGCGCTCTTGCGATGGACGCTGTCCAGAAAGCTGATTCGGGTCACCCGGGGATGCCGATGGGTATGGCGGATATCGCCGAAGTTTTGTGGCGCGACTTTCTTAAATTCAACCCAGCCAACCCACGCTGGCCGAATCGCGATCGTTTCATCTTATCCAATGGCCACGGTGCGATGCTTCAATACGCGCTCTTGCACCTGACTGGCTTTGACCTCAGCATCGACGACATCAAGCAATTTCGTCAACTGCATTCCCGAACACCGGGCCACCCCGAGTTTGGCCGCACGCCCGGTGTTGAAACGACCACTGGCCCGCTCGGCCAAGGCTTAGCCGCCGCGGTTGGAATGGCGATTGCTGAAAAGAACCTCGCCGCTAGCTTTAATCGCGAAGGCTTTCCCATCGTCAATCACGACACTTACGTTTTCGTGGGCGACGGTGATTTGATGGAAGGCGTTTCACATGAAGCCTGTTCCCTGGCTGGGACACTGGGGCTGGGCAAATTGATCGTGATCTACGATGACAATGGCATTTCAATCGATGGTCACGTATCCGGTTGGTTCACCGACAACACACCGAAACGCTTTGAAGCTTACGGCTGGCACGTCGTGTCACCGCTCGATGGCCACGACCCCGATGCGATTTTTAAAGCGATTGAATCCGCGAAAAATGTGACGGATAAACCCAGCCTGCTTTGTTGCAAAACCATCATTGGCTATGGTGCGCCCGCACTCGCCGGCGAAGCCGTAACCCACGGGGCACCGTTGGGTGAAGAAGAAGTGGCGGGTGCGCGAAAAATTTTAAACTGGCCGCATCCAGCCTTTGAAATTCCAGATGATATTTATCAAGCGTGGGATGCTCGCGCCAAAGGAAAAGAGCGCGAAAAACATTGGAATGAACTGTTAGCGGCTTATGAAAGAACGCATCCCGAACTGGCCAAAGAATTTATTCGACGTCAACGAGGCGCGTTACCCAACGAGTGGGAACAAAAAATAAAAAACCTGATTCACACGATGCAAACCACCAAAGAAGACAATGCCACGCGAAAATTTTCGCTCAAATGCCTCAATGCCTTTGCGCCATTACTCCCAGAATTATGCGGGGGCTCAGCGGATTTATCCGGCTCCAATTGCACGAATTGGTCCGGCGTGAGCCTTTTTAATCGTGAAAACCCAACCGGTAATTACATCGAATATGGCGTTCGTGAATTTGGCATGTCCGACATCGTCAACGGACTCGCTTTACACGGTGGATTGATTCCTTTTGCAGGCACTTTCCTCACCTTTTCCGATTACGCAAAAAATGCGGTGCGGCTCGCCGCGATGATGCAATCACACAGCATTTTTATTTACTCACACGATTCAATTGGTTTAGGTGAAGACGGGCCTACCCATCAACCCATCGAACAGTTGCCATCCTTGCGCATGATCCCGGGTATGCACGTCTGGCGACCTTGTGACGGCACCGAAACCGCCGTGGCCTGGCAACAGGTTATCGAACACAATGGGCCCAGTTGTTTGCTGCTCACACGGCAAAAAGTCTCACATCAAGCACGAAATGAGTCTCAAATCGAAGCGATTGCCAAAGGCGCTTACCCACTTTGGGAACCCAGTTCACCACCCAATGTGATTTTAATTTCCACCGGATCGGAGATTACTGTAGCCGTTGAGGCCGCAAAAAGTTGCTTGCAACAAAATATTTTCGTGCGCGTCGTGTCGATGCCGTGCTGCGAAATTTTTAAAAAACAACCCAAAATCTATCGAGAATCGGTGCTTCCGCCCTCAGTTAAAATGCGTATTGCCATTGAGGCTGCTTCACCGGATTATTGGTATCAGTTTGTCGGAAGCGAAGGTCAAGTGATGGGCATCGATCACTTCGGCGCTTCGGCGCCATGGAAAGCTGTTTATGAAGATTGCCACTTAACGAAAGAACATATCGTTGAGGTGGTCATCAAGCTTTTGCAAAAAACACATTGTTAGGAGAAGATACTATGGCTTTCAACATCGCCATTAATGGCTACGGTCGTATCGGTCGCAATATTTTGCGGGCTTTATTCGAATCCCATCAACACAAAGATTTAAAAATCATCGCCATCAATGACCTCGGCGACATTAATACCAACGCCCATTTAACAAAATACGACACGGTGCACGGAAAATTTAAAGGTGAGGTGAGCGTTGATAACAATGGGCTCATCATCAATGGACAAAAAATAAAAGTGTGCGCCGTTCGAAATCCGGAAGAACTACCGTGGGCCGAATTAAAAATCGATTTAGTGTTGGAATGCACGGGATTATTCACCAGTCGAGAAAAATCTCAAGCCCATTTAAAAGCTGGCGCAAAAAAAGTATTAATTTCGGCGCCTGCCGGAAACGATATAAAGACGATTGTCTTCGGTGTGAATCAACATACTTTAACCAAAGACGACAAAATCATTTCAAACGCGTCTTGCACAACCAATTGCTTAGCTCCTATCGTTAAAGTGTTAAACGATGCCGTTGGCGTTGAGCGTGGATTAATGGTCACCGTTCACGCTTACACAAACGATCAAAGCCTCACGGACAGCTATCACAACGATCTTCATCGCGCTCGTGCAGCGGCCATGTCCATGATACCCACAAAAACCGGTGCGGCGGCCGTGGTTGGCATGGTGCTGCCCGAGTTAAATGGAAAACTCGACGGCTATGCCATTCGAGTCCCAACGATTAACGTTTCGGTTATCGATTTTACTTTCGATGCGAAAAAAACAGTCTCGGCCAATGATATCAATGCCATCATGAAAAAAGCCGCTGAAGGAAACATGAAAGGCATTCTGGGCTACAACGACGAGCCTTTAGTTTCCGTTGATTTTAACCATGACCCACGCTCTTCCATTTTTGACGCCGGACAAACGCGCGTCATTAATCAACTGGTGAAAGTGGTTTCCTGGTATGACAACGAATGGGGATTTTCAAATCGCATGCTTGACACAGCGCAGGCATTTTTAAATGTATAAAAAAATGGTCGACCTCGAATTAAGCGGCAAACGCGTATTCATTCGCGAAGATCTCAACGTTCCAATGGAAAATGGAAAAATCATCAACGATGAACGCATCTTACGCGCGCTCCCAACGATTGAACTCGCATTAAAAAAAAATGCGCGCGTGATGGTGATGTCTCATCTGGGACGACCTGAAGAAGGAAAATTCGACCCCGAATGTTCGTTAGCTCCCGTGGCTCAAGCACTCAGCGAAAAATTAAATTGCGCTGTTCCTCTCATCAAAGATTGGTTGAATGGTATTTCAGTTGAACCCGGCAAAGTGGTTTTGTGCGAAAATGTGCGCTTTTGCATGGGTGAAAACAAGAATGATCCCTCGCTTGCAAAACGCATGGCGGCGCTGTGCGACGTTTTCGTCATGGACGCATTTGCAACCGCACACCGTGCACAAGCTTCAACAGTGGGCGTTGCTGAATATGCACCCATCGCCTGCGCCGGCCCGCTGCTCGTTTCTGAAGTCGACGCGTTGAGCCGCGCTTTACACCACCCCAAAAAACCCGTGGTGGCCATCATCGGTGGATCAAAAGTATCGACAAAAATTCAATTGCTCGAGAATTTATTAGATAAAGTGGATCAGCTCATCGTGGGCGGCGGCATCGCCAATACTTTTTTAAAAGCCAAAGGCCACGCGATTGGTGAATCACTGTGTGAAAACGATTGGATCGACACGGCCAAGGCTTTTTTTGAAAAAGCCACCGCAAAGGGCGTTTCCATTCCCATGCCCGTTGATGTCGTCGTCGCAAAAACCCTAGCAAAAGAAACCATTTCCCACGTTAAATCCCTTCGGGAAATCGCCCCGGATGATCGCATCTTTGATGTCGGCCCTAAAACCGCAAAACAATACCCAGCGCAAATGTCAGCGGCTGGAACGATTGTTTGGAATGGGCCTGTTGGCGTGTTTGAAATTGACTCCTTCAGCCACGGCACGAAAGCGCTCGCCCTTGCCATCGCCGCGAGCCCGGCTTATTCGATTGTCGGAGGAGGTGATACCTTGGCTGCATTGGATCAATTCGGCGTCAGTGATAAGATATCCTATATTAGTACCGGAGGCGGGGCATTTTTAGCGTTTATGGAAGGGAAAACATTGCCAGCCATCGCCATCCTCCAAAAACGAAAATAAGACCTATGAACGATCAATACATCAAACGTCGAACAAAAATCATTGCCACGCTGGGCCCTTCCACTGACAATCCTGACATGTTAGAAAAAATTATTACCAACGGCGTTGACATTGTGCGCCTTAATTTTTCTCACGACACACACGATAAACACCAAAAACGCATTGAGATGGTTCGCAAAGTTGCCGAAAAACAAAATCGAATCATCGGCATTTTGGCCGATTTACAAGGCCCTAAAATTCGAATCGCACAATTCAAGGAAAATAAAATTACACTCAAATCGGGAGATACCTTTATTTTAGACGCCTCCCTGCCATCCGACGCCGGAACAAAAGAATGCGTTGGTATCGACTATAAAAATT
>CAYGED010000081.1:0-5908 GCA_964348555.1 uncultured Coxiellaceae bacterium | reverse complement strand
CAAGACCCAGGGCAGGACCCAGGACAAGATCCAGGACAGGACCGATAAGCTGATAGAATCCGAGAAAAGAATAAAATCTATTTTTAAAGTTTGAAATTAAAAAAGCGAAATCATTATGGCAATTGATGCCGGTATTTTAGATCAGGTTACCCAACAGTTTTTAGTGGCGTTGAAGCAGGATGCGCACGTCATTCAACAAGCGGCTAAAAACCTGTTTTATTATTTGGTGGTGATTCAACTGACCTGGTCGATAATTTGGATGGTATTGGCGGGCGAAGCGCTGGAACGTTTGGTGGTCAAGCTCATTCAACTCGCTTTTTCGTTTTCATTTTTTTATGCGCTGATTGATTTGGGTGGTCAGTGGATTCCCGCGTTGTTGAATGGATTTATTCAATTGGGGCAGCAAGGCGGTGTGACCTCGTTGGATCCGAGTTCCATTGTGGATCAGGGATTGAGTATTGCGGGTGCGATCGTTAAAGGCTTTTTTAATTGGGGGTTGTTGGGGCATCCGTTTGTTTCCCTGATCGGTGCCATTGTGTGCATCGCCATTTTAGTGATTTATGGTCTGATGGCGGCGGAATTGGCGATTGTCTTGGTAAAAGCTTATATCGTGGTCGCGACGAGTGGACTTTTCTTTGCGTTGGGTGGATCGGATTACACACGTGAAATGGCTAAAAAATACGTGCAAGCGGCTATTGGACTTGGCTTGCAGTTGATGGGTTTGTACTTATTATTGGGTGTGGGTCAGCACATTGGCGAGCAGTGGGCGACGATGACGGCGCAAGCCGCCGCAAACCATGAGCTGATGCCGATGTTAGTCATTCTCGCCGCGGTGATTATTTACTACATGATTCTAAAAAATGTGCCGACATTTTTAGCGGGATTATCGGGTGTGGGTGGTTTTCGAAATTATGGTGATGCGGCGGTTGCGACGGCGATTAATGCGGGGATGGGTGGGGCTAATCTATTGGCGCGAACAGGAAATTTTGCGGTGGGGGGTGCGCAAAGCTTAACACAAATGGGGACGGGGCTTACCCATACCGTTAAATCTTTTGGGCAAGGTTTTTCGCAAGCCAGTGGTGGGTTCTCCGCTCTTTATAAAGGAACCGGTACTGCTACTAAGACAATTTTGGGGGCGACAGCGAACATGGTGAAAGACATGGCCATGCGCCAGAACCAAGATAAAACAATCGGTCAAAAATTCAATATGCACATGGCCAATAAAGTTTACGGGATGAAAAATATTGACAGTCATGGTAATAATGAAGGGTGAATTCTAGCAAATAAGGGAGGGTAGGTTATATGAAGGCTACCGATTTAGATCACGCAGCTATCGATGAGAGAAAGTTACCGGGTTGGGATGATGCAATTTGGTTTTTCTTTGGAAAAAGAACGTATTGGCGAAATCGGAGAGATTCAGGTACTTTTGCTGCTCATTTATTTTGTCTGTTCTTAACAGCGTGCGCGATTACTTTTTTCGAATATTTTCCATTTAAATATCTTGGGATCATGTTCCTCATCGGGGCAAATGTGGTTGCTGTTTTTTGGCCGATTCGGTACGCCAATGAGTCACCTTACGTGATTTGGGTGAACGTGATCATGGGTACTGTTGGATTACTGACTCACGTACAATTTGGGTTGACGATATTTCATTTTCACTTGGAATATTATTTATTTTGGATTTATTTAGTGGGCGGATTATTAGCGGTTTGGCGCCGCGCTTGGAATGATGTTATTTGGAAGCAGCTTGAGCGTATTGCAAGTAAGTACTCAAGTGAAAAATTGAATTCAACGCTTTCGTGATTTTGTTCATTTCATGGTGAATAAAGTGACTTGATTGAATCCTTTTTGTGATTGGGTAATTCGCCACGCAGTGCGTGGTGAATCTTTCTTTGAATGATTAAGCTTCCTATAGAGCTTTGAGACAGACTTTCCCTTAAATGACAGTGTTGATTAGCTGGTTTACTGCTAAGGAGGTTGTTCGCGTGCGTTTTATGATTGATAAAGTTTGGCTTTGGTTTAAAAACCGAAATCAATCGAAAATAAATATTACTGAGACTGACTCGCCTTTTAAACCAGAGTTATCTCAAAATCCTTATTTGCAATCTCGTGCTCTATGGAATGACCTGTATGGAGACCTTGAGGGTAAGTATCGTCGTAATCAATGGGTTATTTTTATTTTGCTGGGTGTGATTGTTGTGATGATTGTTGGGTTGATAGGGGTAGCGGGTGAGACAAAAATAAGATCGGTGCCGTTTATCATTCATGGAAATGAGTTGATTACGCTGACGGAGCAGTCGAGTAATCAAGTTGATGCCATCAAACCAAGTATGGCCGTGTATTTTGCCAAGCAATTTATTCAAGGGGCGCGATCGGTGAGTGTGGATGGAGACGTGAATCGAACGCGTCAAATAGCCGCTTATTCTTTGGTGAGCGGCGCCGCGGTTCAAGCACTGAAGGATTATTACGCCAAAACCGATCCCCATGAAGCCACGTTACTCCAAACCAAAGACATCCATATCACGAGTGTGTTGCCGGAATCGTCGCATACGTTGAGTGTCCGGTGGCAGGAAGAGACACGCGATGCGCGTTCGGGAACGACTCAGAAAACAGAACAGTGGATTGCGGAGATCACGTATACCTATTCCAACCCATCCGATAACGAAACGATTTTAAAAAGCAATCCACTGGGCTTTTATATCACCCATTTTTCTTGGACGCTGGATCAAAACAACTAGGAGAAGACCATGTTAATCAAAAAAAGCATTTATCCAATCACGTTATTGGCTTGGATAACGCTATCTTTATCGGCGTGTACCAAACCCATCACGACGATGCCGCAAGAGTTTATTCCGGCGAATCGAGCCGAGATGAAAACCACGAATGCACCCACGCCAACAGTGGCCGCTACTTTTGGATTGGGTAACGACCCCGCAGTTGTGAAAGCTTATGAAAAATTCACTCGAACGGGGATTGCTCAGAACATTCAATCGAAAGGGTTTGAAACAGTGGCTTACGATGCATTTTCACGTCCCCTGGTGGCGTGTGAGCCCCTGCATCTTTGCATCCTTCAACTCGAGCAGGGAGAGCGCATCAACAATATTGAATTAGGGGATTCGGCCCATTGGTTGGTGGCCACTTCGTTAATGGGCGATCAACGAGCGGGATCTTACCAGGTTGCGATCAAGCCGAAACTCTATGATGCGGCCACGGATCTCGTGATAACGACGGATAAGCGGACGTATAACATCGGGTTGATCAGTCAACAAGGGTCAAGCACCCACGTGGTTCGTTTTTATTACCCCGAGGAGACAGTAGCGTTAGCGATACAACATGCGCAGCCAAGCAGCGATTCGTCAGCGATGCCGAATGCCATGGCAGAAAGTTCGGTGGTGGATGTCAATCACCTCAATTTCAATTATGACTTGAGCGGTGATAACCCACCTTGGCGGCCTGTTCAGGTTTTTGATGATGGCACAAAAACTTTTATTCGCCTGGCGCCTATCTCGGAGCGATTGGATTTGCCGGTTTTATACGTTCGGCGTAATCAACAGGTGCAATTAGTGAATTATCGTTATCGACGACCGTACTTTGTGGTGGATGGACTGTTTGAAACGGCTTATTTGATGTCGGGTAATGGTAAGCATCAACAACGCGTCCAAATTAAAAATCGGCAACTGGGCTAGGAGGAAGACATGAGTGATCCCATCAATCTTCCGAAGCTGCCCAAGAGTATTGGGATGAGCAAACGGTTGTTGTTTACTTTGTTGGGCGCGGTTATTTTTTTGATGTGTCTGTTTGTGCTCTTTGTGCATCAGAGTTCGGCGCCTAAGAAAGTGATTCAACGAGGTGCTGACCACGTAAAACCGGATAACAGCACATCGGCTTCGATGATTGAAAAGTTAGAAGGCCGAGCGCAAAAACCATTACTGCTGGATGAGGCAACATCAGACAATAAATCCGCTCGTTTAGGCCAAGCTGCCGTTAAAAATGATACGCAATCGTTATCGGATGGCGATTTCAAACAGGGTGGTGAGGCAGAGATATCCGTTTATCGAAACATTATCCCGGATTTGAATCAACGTGATGCTCAGGATAATACGGAGGTTCATGGGGTTAATGAGAGTTTGCCAGGCACTACGGCTAAAATGACCGATGATTATTCCGCTCAAAATGCACAACTTGAAAAAACGGCTTTTTTGAAGGCTTCGCCATCAACAGAACAGGATACGATCTCATCAGCACTTCAAAAACCACGTTCGCCCTATGAAATTAAAGCCGGCACTTTAATTCCAGCCACGCTCATGACGGGTATTAATTCCGATTTACCGGGAACGATTATTGCCAAAGTGCGAAGCGATGTGTTTGATACGGCAACGGGGAATTATTTATTAATACCGCAAGGAACCACCTTGTTGGGTGTTTATGATTCTCAAGTGGCCTATGGGCAATCGCGTGTGCTCATCGCGTGGTCTCGATTGATTTTTCCGAATGGGGATTCATTTGACTTAGCGGGACAACCGGGTGTTGATTTAATCGGTATGGCGGGCTTGCATGATTTAGTTGATAATCATTATTTACGGCTATTCGGTTCGGCTTTATTGTTTAGCACGTTTGGTGCCGCTGGCCAACTGAGCCAACCCGAAAACGCAACGGGTCAGCTAACCACTCAGCAAACGATCTACTCGGCGATCGGGCAACAGCTAACCCAAACCGGCGCTCAATTGGCACAGAAGAACATGAACATTCAACCGACGATTGAAATTCGGCCGGGGTCGAATTTTAATGTGTTATTGTCGCGGGATATAATTCTGCCCATGAGTTATCGATTTTAGAATCCATGCGAATGGGAAAGCGAACCGGGCGAAACAGGGCGATACGGGCTTTATTTTTTGCTGTCATTTTTTTTATTTTCATCATCCACACTTATTTTCACCTTGCTTGGAATAGTACCCCTTCTATGCCGCTGGGCTTTTACTATCGGCGATCACCGGAAGTGATTCATCGTGGTGATATTGTTGCGGTGTGTTTACCCAGCGGTATTACTCAAGAGGGTTTGAATCAGCATTATTTAGTTCAGGGGTCTTGTCAACATGCTTCTATGCCCGTGGCGAAACAAATTGTCGCTATTCTGGGCGACACGGTCAAACTAACCCAACAAGCGATTATTGTGAATGGCGTGAGCTATCCGGCGCCGCATCAGTTTGTTGATCACAATGGCAAGCCCGTCAAACAATTTATTCGTTTTGGGACCTATCATTCCACGGGTTATTGGTTGTATGGCAGCCATGATTATGTCCACTCCTGGGACTCTCGCTATTATGGTCGCGTTTCTCGCGAAAATATTATTGGCGTTTATCGTCCTTTGGTGACTTTTTAAATCTGCTTAATAGGCTCCGAAAGACTCTAATAATTGGGTTATTGAATTGCTTTTGGTACCGAATATTAATTTGGCTTTTCCCTCGAATAAAAATAAAAAATTAAAAAACAATCGATTATAGTAGCTTTTTTGTTAGTGCCCCATCCTGTTTTCCGCTTCGCTTCAAACTTCGTGACCACGCTCTCTCAACGTCAGTGACCTGATGTTTCGATAACGTGGTCACGAACCGGATGGGGCAGGGTAAGAGAGCGTAAAAATGATGATGAATAAAAAGTGAAGACTGAGGAGAAAGAATGAATTTGCGTTTAACCGATAGGGATTTGGAGTTGATGCGATGGGTGAATCGGATAGGGTTTGTAACCATTGGACAGATTGCAACGCAATGGAAAGTGGCATTACCAACTGCGTATGGCAGGGTTAAAAAATTGGTTTGCGAAGGCTACCTTGAAAGCAGACGAGTCTTTCATGGTGCGCCAGGGATTTACCAGCTGAGTCTCTCGGGAGCTCAAGTTTCAGGGAGTTCTTTAC
>CAYGED010000080.1:0-5981 GCA_964348555.1 uncultured Coxiellaceae bacterium | reverse complement strand
CCTTTTAATTTCTTAATTTCCCGTATTTCGCTTCGCTTCATACGGGCTACTTGCTTTATAACACAACTATTGCCTTACAATCCCGTGGCCTTTTGTCCGCAGGATTCAGAAATTACCGAATAGAAGTAGTATTGTTATATCCGTCGTCGGTTTGTGGCATGGTCAGCGAGTTATAATTTTGCATCTCTGTCCCATTTCTGGGAGTAAACAGAATACCAATTCGATCGTAAATGACATTCAGTAGACTGCCAAATCCGCCGGCGATAAACATTTGTACGGTCATGGCCCACCGATCGGCATCGTCGACTAAATTATCCTTATTTGCCATCACCCAAAGCCAATCGAAGGTTTCATAAAGAACGCCAATAATAATTCCTTTAGAATTATCGTAGGCAAAATTGAGGAATTGAAAGAAACGATTAGGGGAATCATCAATCGGTGTGTAAGCTTGCTGAGCTTTTTGATACGCGTTTCCCACTACCGAGCCTCCGAATCCCGCAATAATCATTTGTGCCACCATGGAGGCATAATCGGTGTCTACGGTTGAGATTTTACTATTAAACATCCAGAGATAGTCCATGAATTTATAGCTAGCGCCAAAAAAGAAGCCAAGAGGGCTAGTTTTAATAACTTGAAATCCAGAATGAATAAATCGCATAACTGTTTTCCTTATATCAAAATAATCAAAAACAAAAATATAAAATAGTTGAGCATGCTCGTATATTTTAGAGCAATTGTCAACCGATGACTTCGGGGTTGGGAGCTGTACTTTCTGCAGTCCTCTGTTCCTTGTGCCAGAAGATCCAGAAGATGCTGCCGGGCAAATAGATCAAGAACATAGCGAGGCCAAACAGAATAGAAAGCGAAAAGGCAGCCGTGGCGGAGATACCAATTAACCCTAAGAAA
Organism: uncultured Coxiellaceae bacterium; assembly: GCA_964348555.1. Lineage (GTDB taxonomy): Bacteria > Pseudomonadota > Gammaproteobacteria > Coxiellales > Coxiellaceae > CAMTUH01. The sequence continues at coordinate 5,075 of CAYGED010000080.1, read as the reverse complement.
GAAATCATGGCGCCCTCTCGAATACCCCAGCCGCCAATGGAAATGGGCAGTGACATGGCGAGTATGACAGGCAGGCCGAGTATCCAGCAGTTTAGAAAACTAATGGGTAGATTCAGCCCATGTGCTAAAAAATAAATAGACAACACCTGTCCTGTGTTTCCTAGCAATGAGGCAGTGAACATCAGCAGTGTTTTTGTCGGATGCTGCCACAGAATGCTCGTATCTAAAGATAATTGCTGTGTTAATCGAGTCAGCTGAGAAGCGTGCCATGGAATAGGGAGGCGATGAATGTGACTTAAGAAAATAAGACTGAGTGTACCACCAATGGTTAAAAATTGAGAGACTAACATCAAGGGGAGTGGGGCTAATATTTTGTGAAAAAGAAAAAGTGAGCTTTCGATGATTAATAAAAGAACCAAGAGCCCAATTAAGCGATCGAGGAAAACAGCGCTAAACAGCTTGGAAAGTGAGGTATTGGCCTGCTTCATCATCTGTATGCGCAAGGCATCTCCGGCGACCCCAGTTGGCAGATAATTATTAAAAAACATACCTATCCAATAGATTTGCAGTGCGGTACGAAAAGGTTGATGCACGTTGAACAGGGGTAGAATGAGTCGCCATCGCCATACACCGGTAAAGAACTGAGCCGCCACGAAAAAAAGGCCCAGTAATAAGGCCTCTACATTGAGCGAGTATTTGAAATTTTTTAGCGTGTGGAAATCCAGCTTAGCGATAGCCCAATACAACAATGCTGCGGTGATAAAAATTTTAATCAATAAAAATAAATATTTTCTCATGCACTAAGAGGCAGCTTCTATTAAAGATTCTGAGTCGGGTTCAATATTTTCTAACGTTTTTTCTTGGCGTAATTCATAGGTGAGTCGTATCACATTGGGTTGCTTTATGGGGAGATCAAAGAAGTCGGATTCTTTATAGCGTAACCAACATTCCCATTTTGGATTTTTGTAAGTGAGATTGCCGCGCATCATCGTATAAAAACCAAGGAACAAATCTCGAATTTGACGAAAACCCGTGACCCGCTTGAGTTGTCGTAGCAGTTGCTTTGGGCGTAAGTAAAAAGATTTAAACGCGTATTTTTCGAATTGATAAATTTCCTCAGCCGTGAGGTTGGCATTTTTCAATAACACCTCGCCTTGACCGTATTCATTCCAATTGGTGTGGAGCAATAAACCTTCTCGCTCAGCGCGTTGAAAAATTTGAGTGCCGGGGTAAGGCGTCATGATATTCAGCTGGAATAAATCGATGTCGAGCTCTTTCGCAAAATCCAGCGTGGCCTGCATGGATTCTTGTGTTTCTTCGGGGCTACCAATAATAAACGAGCCACGAACTTCCAGGCCGTGATCGTGCGCAATTTTAACCGTGCTTTTATAGCGTTTTTTATCGATTGGCTTTCGAATGCTTTCTAAGATGCGGTCATCGCCACTTTCGATTCCAATCAACACTTGATGGCAGCCGGCCTTTTTCATGGCGTCGGCCATTTTTTCATTAAAGCAGTCGGCGCGAATGTAGGCGGTCCAGGTAATGTCGACATTGTCTTTGACAAGCAACTCACAAAACTCAAGCACGCGCTGTTTTGCGACGGTAAAGGTATCGTCATAAAATTGAATTTGGCGAATGCCATATTTTTCACGCAGTAATTTGATTTGCTCGACCATGCTGCGTGCACTTCGAGAGCGCAGGGTGGTAAAAGCGGAATTACAGAAAGTACACTTTCCGGGGCAACCGCGTGTCATGAGCATGTTAATCGCGGGGTATCGGTGATAAGACCCGAGTGCAGGAAAGTATTTGCTGAAATCAACCAAGTGATAGGCCGGCATCGGGTAATCATCGAGCTCTTTGTTAATTTTTCGTGGTGGGTTATTGATTACCGAGTTGTCAGAGCGATAACTGAGCCCTTGGATTTCAGGGTACGGCTTACCTTGTAATATTTCCAACGTCAAGTCTTCACCATCGCCTCGCCCGACGACATCGATGCTCGAGTTTCTCAGCATACTTTCAGGAGCCGCTTCGGCATGTACACCACCGGCAATAACGGTACAGTCTGGGACGATTTGTTTGCACAAGCGTGCAATGTGATGGGCGGGGATTGCCATGTTAGTGAGCACGGAAATGCCCACGAACCGGGGACGTTTCTTTTTTAATTCTGCGATGACATCGCCTTCAGTCAATCGATTGGCGTGAACGTCTAAGACTTCGACTGAAAATCCGTGTGCGAGGCAATGGCTTGCGATTGATAAAATACCCAAAGGTGGCAAAGAGTTCTGCAATACGCCACGCTTATTTAATACGGCCCACGGTGGATAGATCAATAAGAGGTCTAAGCGTGTTTCGTCCAAGAATATCTCGCTATTTTACAATCAATTAAGCAGGCAGCCGAGTTCTTTTTCTATAAAGAGCAAGTGGAATAAAGAGAACGACTCCCCAGGCAAGTTGTCCTAACAATGCATTGCTTAAAAAAGGAATTCCGGCCACAAAGCACGCGACTAAACCCGTGAGTGTTTTAGGGTACATCATAGTCGCGAGCCATGTGCCGAAATTTGTCCAAACCCAGAAAAGTAAACTCGAACTCACCAGAGCGGCGAATAGTCGATTGAGCGATGTTTGATGAAGCAAAGCGCCACCCAGAAGCAGAGAAATAATAAAGCCGGTATAAGTAAAGAATGACCAAAATCCAAAGGCTGAATAAGAAGTCATGAAGCTGAGCACCAGATCGGAAAGAACAAAGGCAAGAACGCCGAGCAAAATAACGTGCCGCTTAGGTAAAAAATACATCAGCGCAAAAGCAGCGCAAAAAATAGGCGCTGTGTTCGGTGGATGTGGTAACAAACGTGTCAACACAAGAAATAAGAGACCGAGTAAGAGCGTGATATTTTTTTGTAATCGAGAGATTTCCATGCTAGTGTTCCCTCCTAAAAAACAGATCAAAACAAGTTATCACAGATTAGGGTCTATCATCAATGACTTTTTCGAAGCGAAAAATGAATAGAGAACCTCCATGGTGAAAATAACTCGAGTGTATACAAAAACAGGTGATGCTGGAGAAACGAGCTTGGCGGGAGGCGTTCGAGTTTCGAAGCGGGATGTGCGAATTGAAGTGATTGGGACCGTGGATGAGCTGAATTCGTGGCTCGGATTGATTGTTGCCACGATGCACGAATCACAAAAGGATTTTTCTGATTTGGTTCAAAAAATGCACCGGATTCAAAATGAATTATTCGATTTAGGTGCGAGTTTGTGTTTTGTGGACAAGCAGGATCGTTATTTGAGGGCCAGTCACGCGCAGGTACTTGAAAAAGAAATCGACGAGATGAACCTTAAATTATCGCCGCTCAATTCTTTTATTCTTCCCGGGGGCTCTCAGGTTTCAGCGCAATTACAGGTGGCGCGCAGCGTTTGTCGAAGAGCCGAGCGAGTTCTTATTCAGCTGGCTGAAAAAGCCAGTGTAGAAAAGCACGCGATTCCCTATGTGAATCGCTTGAGTGATTGGTTATATGTGATGGCTCGATGGGTTAATAACCAATTAAAAATCGATGAACCCTTGTGGAAACCAGGAAATGTTTTGTGAATGATCGGTCGTCTTCCTAGTTTTTTTATTCTTAACGTCTTGTTTCTCATGTTACCGTGTCGAGCAGCAGATCAGGTCCCCGATGTCACGGTTTCCGCCGATGATAATCGCGCTGCTCGATACGTTTTAAAATCGTCTACGTCGATTTCAAAAGATGAAATACAAACCAGTGGTGCTCACACCGTCGGTGAGATTTTAAAACGAAGCAGTGATATTCAGTTTCAACAATTGTATGAAGGGGCGCCCATCACACCGAGCATGCGGGGATTTGGTGATAATGCGAGTAGCAATGTGCTTATTTTAATTAACGGCATGCCGATTGCTTATTCCGATATGGGCGGTGTCATTTTAGATACCCTGCCGTTAAATGACATCGAAGCCATTAGCCTATTACCGGGCAGCGCTGGTGTTTTGTACGGTGATCAAGCCGTCGGTGGTGTCGTGAATATTCTTACGTCGCAGTTTGTGGGGCCCCGTTATCAAAGTACGTTGACACTCGGCAGCTATGGTTCGATTAAATATAATGTTGGTGTCAGTTATCCGATTGCAGAAGGATTAACAGCCCGACTCGACGGGCAATATTATTCAACCGACAATTATCGAGAGCATAATCATTTCACGGAAGGCAATGCGGGCGTTGGTTTAAATAAGCAATATTCAACGGGCTCGATTCAATTTGATTATCGATATTATTTAAATAATTTGCAGTATCCAGGCGCATTAACGGCGGCACAAATGACGGAAAATCGTCGCCAAGCGCAAAATAATACGGATTTTGACAATCAAAAACATAACGATGTGTCTGTTCAATGGAAACAAATCATCAATGATAACTATTCGCTTAATCAAGGCTTATTGATTCAAACGATGAATGGTAAGGGGGTTCTGATGAACCCTTTTACCGAAGCGCGCGACCTCATTGAAACGAATCCCACGTTGCTGGGTGCTTTTGAGGTAGGGAAAAAACCTGTCCATTATCAGACGGGTTTGGATGTGGGGTACTCCAGTTACGTTCTACAAGGAACTCAATTTTTTGATCATTCCAAACAAGATAAAGAATCCGTTTTCGCCCAATTAGTGATGGGATTATCGAAAAAATTGGATTTTACTGTTGGGGCTCGCGAGGCGCAGGCGCAAAGTCGTTTGATCACCCATCAGTTGGAAAAAAATACTAATTCTGCTTTTGTGAGTGATCTTGGTTTTGATTGGAAATTCACGCCAACGTTAAAATATTATTTGCGTCGAGCCGGGAGCTATCGATTTCCAAAAGCCGAAGAAAATGCCTTGTCGAAGAATCAAGAGCCACTGAAAACACAAGCAGGTATTTCTTACGAAACCGGTTTGGTGTGGCGACATGCCGGACAGAAATTCGCTGTCGATTTATATCAATTAAATCTTATTAATGAAATTATGTATGTGCCTACGCTTTCTGGTTTGCTGGGCGATAACGAAAATTTGCCGCCAACGAGGCGATTGGGTGGGTCAGCAC
>CAYGED010000079.1:0-6000 GCA_964348555.1 uncultured Coxiellaceae bacterium | reverse complement strand
GTTTTCTCACCGAAAAAGTGAAAATATGCCTATTTTTTATTCAAAAAAAGAAGATGAGGAAATTATTTGCGCACTCTACTGGGTAGGCTGAGCCAACAAGTCATTTAAAACACGCACAAATCCCGCTGGATCTTTTAATTGTTCACCTTCCGCCAAAAGTGCCTGGTTTAATAACACCATCGCCCATTTGGCAAAACGACCGTGATTTTGCTCGGTTTTCACCTGCTCGATCAGTGGATGGCTTGGGTTAATTTCTAAAGTGGGCGTTGATTCCGGAATAGCCTGCCCCGCTTGCGCGAGAAGACGCTGCAAATGTCCACTCATTTCATTTTCATCGAACACCACACAGGTAGGTGAATTCGTGAGTCGATGCGTAATCCGCACCTCTTTCACTGTGTCACCAAGCGCTTCTTTAAATCGCTTCAACACATCATCGAAATTTTTTTCTATTTTTTCGATTTCAGATTTATCTTCTTTTTCCAATTCGCCAAGATCCAGCGCACCTTTTGCTACCGACTGAAGTGCTTTGCCTTCAAATTCATTTAAGTTAGCCACCAGCCATTCATCCACACGATCATGCATTAATAATACTTCTACTCCTTTCTTTCGAAATACTTCCAACAAAGGGCTATTTTTCGCGGCGGCGAAATTATCTGCAATCACATAATAAATTTTACTTTGCTCTGGTTTCATTCGACCAACATAGTCTTTTAAAGTCACGTTCTGTGTTTCATTGTCGGCATGCGTTGAAGCAAAGCGCAATAAATTCGCGATACGATCACGATTTGCAAAATCCTCTGGCGGTCCTTCTTTTAAAACGGCTCCAAACTCTTTCCAAAACACGGCGTATTTTTCAGGCTCTTTTTCCGCAATCTCCTCCAGCATGCTCAACACGCGTTTGACGCAACCCGCCCGAATTTTTTCAATCACCTCGTTGGTTTGCAATAACTCCCGAGAAATGTTCAGCGGCAAATCATTGGAATCCACGATGCCTTTCACAAAACGCAAATACATTGGCATAAAATGCTCGGCATCATCCATAATAAAAACGCGTTTCACATACAATTTAAGACCGCGCTGTCCCTCACGATTCCAAAGATCAAAGGGCGCTCGCGTTGGAATAAATAACAAGGTGGTGTATTCCAGTTTGCCTTCCACTTTATTGTGACTCCAAACCAGCGGATCCTCAAAATCATGTGAAATATGTTTATAAAGCGACTGATAATCTTCTTCTTTAATTTCATTTTTGGATAGTGTCCAAATTGCATTAGCACGATTAACCACTTCCTCTTTAGGTGATTCTGGTTTTTCATCCTGCGTCAGCATGAGAATCGGAAGCAGTATATGATCGGAATATTTGGTGATAATACGGCGTATGCGTTGCACATCCAAAAATTCATCTTGGTCTTTTTTGAGATGCAACACCACTTCCGTGCCACGTGTTTTTTTATCCCTGTTTTTTATCGTGTATTCTCCCGCGCCATCAGATTCCCACTGGACACCTTGATCCGCCTGCATACCTGCTCGACGCGTACGAACGACCACATGGTCCGCCACAATAAAAGCAGAATAAAAGCCCACGCCAAATTGACCAATCAGTTGAGAATCTTTTGCTTGGTCCGTGGATAACAATTCACGAAAAGCTCGCGTGCCTGATTTCGCGATGGTGCCCAGGTTCTCAACCACTTCTTCACGGGTCATTCCAATACCATTATCTCGAACCGTAATCGTTCGATTGTTTTTATTGACATCGATCCATATTTTTAAATCGGGTTCGTTTTCGTATAAATGGGAATTGGACAAGGCTTCATAGCGCAATTTATCGGCCGCATCCGACGAATTAGAGATGAGCTCACGCAAGAATACTTCTTTATTGCTATAAAGCGAATGCGCAACGAGCTGTAAAAGTTGCTTTACCTCTGCTTCAAATACGCGGGTCTCTGAATTAGCTCCAACGGTCATCATACCCCCTAAATATATTAGTGTGACGCTTGTTGTCTCAAAAAAATTCACCCTACAGGGCGGGTGTCTGATGAAACATGGGGCTAAAAAGGGGAATTTTCAAGGTGAACCCCCTCCTTCTTTTGAAATTGAGTAGATTACATTAAGAACTTATACCCGATACCCACTGTAGCCATTTGCGAAACTGGCGCAAAGGTTCTGGTTTGAGAACCTGTTCGATAACCGCCAACATAGGCGTATTGAACACTCATGGAGGAGTTAGGGGTAAAGTAGTATTGAATACCCGCTGCAAAAATGGGGTTCCAGAAGCTCGTTGTGGTAACCGTTCCTGTAAAGTTTGTGTTAGGCACGCCCGAAAGAATAGTATCATAAGTATACGCCGAGCCGATTTTACCAAACATGTATGTGTTGGCATAAATCAATGCCATTCCTTTCAATGCCGCGTAAACAATGCCCCCTCGTATATCAAACTGTGACGCCGGCATTGGAATCCTATTGACGGCAATGGCTGGCCGAGTCGTGAATGCTGCTTTTGGCAAATAAAACCAACCTGCTTCTAATGCAATAAATTGATTACATTGATAACCAATATCAGCTGCACCAATGATACCAAAATTTGCATTGGAGAGGCCCGTCATTAAAGCCGCTGTATGAATTCTACCAGGGATCGTGGTCACATCTCGTGTCCATGGACGCATGGCATAACCGCCACTACCTTCGATATAAAACCCCGAGTAACCGGGAATGTATTCTGGGCCGCCCGCTAAGGCACCATTGCCAAAACCAATACTGGCAGTAACGGTTGTTATCAGCAAGGCTAATTTTTTCATGGACATGTGACTTCCCCTATCATTAATCCTGATGTTGCTAAACAATGCTGCTTATCACAGCACTCAGGCTACTCACGCTCGAAACAAAGCGTTGCCATTTTAATCAAGTCATTTCACCAATGCAACATAAAGATTTTAAGCGTATCGAACACTCTGCTTAAATTGCTAATTTATAGCCAACACCAAGTGTAAACATGTCATAGTGCGGCGAAGGTGCTTTTTGAAAAGCGCCACCCGTGGTCCTTTCTTGAAAACCATTGGCATGCATGTATTGCAGGTTAGCATACCAACTCCAGCTGAAATAATATTGCAACCCAACCGCAAAAGTGGGCGTCCAGTAAGAACCTCGTGCAACTAAACCACGAACGGGCAAGAAACTAAATCGGGTGTCTTCATTGATACTGGCCGCACCGAACTTACTGGTCGCATAAAGGCCTTTCACAATGGGAAAGGAAAACTTAAACGCCACGTAACCGATCCAGGTCGATTCCACAATCGTATTTTGGGCAGGAATCGCATAGCCACGAGGCACTTGATAGACCATTCGCGGCATCCAAATAGCACTGACTTCAGCGGCAAAATATTGATTCCATTGATAGCCTACCATGCCACCCAAGGTTCTACTGCCTTTACCATTTTCAAAAATACCAAATGGAGGGCCGCCACCTTGAGCATCGGAAATATACCTTTGAAAAGCGTCGCTTTCTTCCCAGTCTCGTAGAACAAGACCACCTTGACCTTCAAAATACAAACCTGAATAAACCGGGGGCGGCGGGATATACCCCAAGTCATCCTCATCCGCAAAAGCATTCGAGAAAGTGGCTAATCCAATTCCAATTAAAGGTAACAATATCCGTTTTGTAAGTGCCATCATTTTCTTTCCTGAAAAAGGAAAGAACCATTGTAGCAACACCACAAAGCACTGGCTACTGCAAGCTGACACCAACAATTTGTCATGCCCAAGCCGCGGTGAAATTCGTTGATTTTCGAGCACCGTAAGATCACTGGCTGGAAAGTGCAGGTGTGAGGTGAGAGCGAGCTCTATAAATATTTCACACCGGCACGCTTTCCATCAAGATTAAACGCTGGCATATTGCTCTTGGTGTCTTACCCATCTCCCCAACAAACCCTGCACTCGCTCTGGATACTGACGAATAATCAACTCTGCAGCACGCGTAACCTCCGGAAGCAACGCTTCATCGCGAATCAAATCAGCCACGCGCAACTCAGCCACCCCTGCCTGCCGAGTTCCCAACAACTCGCCTGGGCCGCGCAACCTTAAATCTTTTTGGGCCACCACAAAACCATCCTGCGTCTCTCGCAAAATTTGTAAGCGCTGTTTCGCTAACTCAGACAACGGTGGCTGATACAACAACACACAAAAACTTTCACTCGCACCGCGCCCAACCCGACCCCGCAACTGATGAATTTGCGCCAACCCCAAACGTTCCGCATTCTCAATGACCATCAAATTGGCATTTGGCACGTCAACACCCACTTCGATCACGGTCGTGGCCACCAATAAATCCACTTTGCCTTGTTTAAAGGCTAACATCGTTTCTTCTTTTTCAACTTTCGATAAGCGTCCGTGAATTAATCCAACGCGCAAAGTGCTCAATTGTTTTTGAAGCTCAAGAAAAACGGCGACAGCCGCTTCGCACTGACGTTCTTCGGATTCCTCAATGAGTGTACAAACCCAATAAGCTTGATAACCACGTTGACCATTATCCTGAATTCGCTTGACAATTTCACTGCGTCGATGGCGCGAAATAATCGAGGTTTTAATCGGTTTTCTCCCGGGCGGCAATTCATCAATGATGGAAACGTCTAAATCGGCATAAGCCGTCATCGCCAACGTCCTGGGAATAGGCGTGGCCGTCATGATGAGTTGATGTGGCTGCCAGCCTTGATTTAAACCCTTTGATTTTAGGGCTAAACGTTGATGCACCCCGAATCGATGCTGCTCATCAATCACCACCAAAGCCAGTTTTTGAAATTCCACTTCGTTTTGAAATAAAGCGTGTGTGCCAATCGCAATGGCGCATTCACCCGTCGCAATCGCGCGTAAATTTTCGGATTTTTCATGCGCGGATAAACTTCCTAGCAGCCAGGCGATTTTTATTTTCAACGGAGAAAACCATTTCTCCATGTTGTGTCGATGTTGCTCCGCTAAAATTTCCGTTGGTGCCATGAGGGCGGCTTGATAACCACACTCCACCACGTTGGCGATCGCCATGGCAGCAACAATCGTTTTCCCAGAACCCACATCACCTTGAACCAAACGCAACATCGGATTTGGCTGAGCAAGATCTCGATTGATTTCATCGATCACTCGATTCTGCGCATTCGTCAATGCAAACGGCAAATGATGACAAAGTGTTTGCTGAAAATTCAATGATCCTGGTTGCAGAATTGGTGCAGAATGCGCTTTGATTTTCGCACGAAATTGTCGTACCCCTAACTGCTGAGCCAATAATTCCTCGATAATTAAACGGCGGTGCGCCGGATGCTCCGCTTTCTGCAAATCCAATAAACGTGTATTTTTTGGTGGTTGATGCAGATAGTGCAAAGCATCCACTAACGTGGGCAACTGAAATCGTTGAATAAAATTATCCGGCAGCAACTCTTGCATTTCCGCCGGCGAACGGTCCACTATACTGAGCGCTTGCCAAATCAATTTGCGAAGGGTGTTTTGCTGCAGCCCTTTCGTGGTCGGATAAATCGGCGTTAAACGATCCTCTAAAATGAGTGGTTGCCCAGGCTCAACACGACGATACTCTGGATGTATCATTTCGATGCCAAATCGATAGTTGAATCGAACCGTGCCATAGCACCGCAACAACAAACCAGGCGCTGTCAATTGTGCCTGTTGCGACGCGGTGAAATGGAAAAACCGCAATAAGATATCACCCGTTCCATCGCTTAAGCGACACAGTAAACTGCGTCGCCGACCGTATAAAATTTGAGTTAATTTAATTTTCCCCTCAATAAGTACACGATCACCATCACGCAAAGATCCAATGGGAGTGACTCTTGTTCGGTCTTCATATCGATTCGGAAGGTGAAACAATAAATCTTGAATATGCTCAATGTGCAATCGTGTCAGCAATTCCTGTGTGCGTGGTCCAACACCTTTCAACGATGTGATGGGCAACTCATTTAACAATGATCACTCCCAGGCTGAACGTCTTTTATAACAGGAAAATAT
>CAYGED010000078.1:0-6041 GCA_964348555.1 uncultured Coxiellaceae bacterium | reverse complement strand
CGCCGTAATTTCTTCCGGTCCCAATCTCGTGTCGCGCGCAATGCAAGTGAATTCTTGAATATGTATGGTCGTGAATCGATCCTCTTCAACCAAACGTTCGGAGATGAGAATCGAGTCTTCGAAATTAAAACCGTTCCACAACATGAACGCGACTAATAAATTTTGACCCAACGCCAATTCACCAAAGTCCGTTGACGGACCATCGGCCAACACATCACCCGTTTTAACGCAATCACCCACTTCAACAATCGGTCGCTGATTAATGCACGTGTTTTGATTGGAACGCGTAAACTTCGTGAAGTTGTAAATATCAACGCCGATATCATCATCTTGCGTTTCGGCTGCATCAACACGAACGACCACACGAGAAGCGTCAACTGAGTCTACGATACCGCCTCGTTTCGCAATCGCGGTCACACCCGAGTCGACAGCCACTTTACGCTCCATACCGGTCCCCACTAAGGGTTTTTCCGGCTGTATAGTCGGAACTGCTTGGCGTTGCATGTTCGAACCCATCAACGCACGGTTCGCATCATCGTGTTCCAAAAATGGAATCAACGATGCCGCCACCGATACGATTTGTCTGGGCGAGACATCCATGTAATTGACTTTATCTGGCGTCGTTAATGTAAATTCCCCTCGATAACGCACCGAAATTAAATCATCCACCAAAGAATTGTTCGCATCAACGTTAGTGTTTGCCTGCGCAATAAAAAATTCGCCCTCTTCAATGGCGGATAAATAGTCGATTTTATCAGTCACCACACACCCTTCGACTTTTCGATACGGTGTTTCTAAAAATCCATATTCATTCGCACGTGCAAACACCGCCAGCGAATTAATCAACCCAATGTTTGGACCTTCTGGCGTTTCAATCGGACAAACACGACCATAATGCGTCGGATGCACGTCACGCACTTCAAAGCCAGCGCGTTCGCGTGTCAAACCACCCGGTCCTAAAGCGGAAACGCGTCGCTTGTGCGTCACTTCCGAAAGAGGGTTATTTTGATCCATGAATTGGGACAATTGGCTTGAACCAAAAAATTCTTTAATCGCTGCAGAAACTGGTTTTGCATTCACCAAATCTTGCGGCATTAAATTTTCAACGTCTGCTAAACTCAATCGATCTTTGACAGCGCGTTCGACACGAACCAACCCAACGCGAAACTGATTTTCAGCCATTTCACCAACACTACGAATACGTCGATTGCCTAAATGGTCGATATCATCCACGTCACCTTTACCGTCTCGAATGTCAACCAACACACGCAGCACATCAACAATATCTTCTTTCGTTAATACAGTTGAGCCCGTGATACTCTTGTGACCCACACGTCGATTAAACTTCATGCGTCCAACGTTAGAAAGATCATATCGCTCTTGCGTGAAAAATAAATTTTCAAACAAGCTTTCAGCAGCGTCTTTCGTTGGCGGCTCGCCTGGGCGCATAATTCTGTAAATTTCAACAAGCGCTTCAAGCTGATTGCTGCTTGAATCCAAACGCAGCGTGGCAGAAATATAAGGGCCACACTCAATTTCATTGATGTAAAGTGTATGAATATTCTTAACCTTATGCTTTCGCAGTTTTGGCAGTAAATCAGCGGTAATTTCTGTATTCGCTTCAGCAATCACTTCACCGGTTTCTTCATCCACTATTGCTTTACCAATCACTTTACCAATCAAGTACTGGTCAGGCACATCCAAATGCTTAATGCCCGCGGCTTCAATTAAGCGGATGTATCGCGGGGAAATACGTCGATTTGCCTCGACAATAACCTTGCCTTTTTTATCTTTAATTTCGGTGACTGACAATTCACCGCGAAGTCGCTGCGGAACCAATTCCAACGTGACATCATTTTCATTAATCTTAAACGCGTTGGTCTGGTAAAACATTCCCAAAATTTCTTCGGTCGTGTAATTTAAGGCACGCAAAACGACCGTTGCCGGCAATTTACGCCGTCGGTCAATACGAACAAATATGCAATCTTTAGGATCAAATTCGAAATCTAACCAAGAGCCACGGTAAGGAATAATACGAGCAGAATAAAGCAACTTACCGGAGGTGTGAGTTTTTCCTTTATCGTGCTCGAAAAATACACCGGGCGATCGATGCAACTGAGACACCACCACTCGCTCAGTCCCATTGATAACAAGGCTTCCAGTTTCCGTCATCAAAGGGATTTCTCCCATGAAGACTTCCTGCTCTTTAATATCTTTCACCACTTTTTTATCCGCCGGTGCTTCCTTATCAAAAATCACCATGCGCATTTTTACTTTGAGCGGCGCAGCATAGGTCAATCCACGTAATTTACATTCATTCACATCAAAAAACGATTCGCCCAACGTATAATCGACGTATTCCAATTGCGTATGCCCAGAGTAGCTTGAAATCGGAAATACGGATTTAAAAGCGCTGTGCAAGCCCATGTCTTCGCGCTTGGAAGGCGCAACTCCTGCCTGCAAAAACTTACTGTATGACTCAATCTGGGTTCCGAGTAAATAAGGCGTTTTTAAGACCTCAACGTCTCGCTTTCCAAGGTTGACACGTGCCCGACGTTTTTCGGCATATGAACTTTGCATCGACTGGGTCTGAGAACTCGTTTGAGCCATGAACATACCTCATTTTCAAACAAAAAAAATAAACGGATGTCCCACCGGGGATTAACCTCGGTGGAAGCATCTCAAAAAGTTATTTCAACTCGACAGTCGCTCCTGCTCCTTCGAGTAATTTCTTCATTTTCTCGGCTTCTTCTTTATTGACACCCTCTTTAACGACGGCAGGTGAAGCTTCTGACAAATCTTTCGCCTCTTTCAAACCAAGACTGGTGAGCGTACGAATTGCTTTAATCAAAGCAATTTTGTTTTCGCCGGCTTTGGTCACCACTACATTAAATTCCGTCTTTTCTTCAACCTGTGCCACTTCGCCTGCTGCACCCGCTGAAGCAGCAACCGCAACAGCTGCCTGTGCCGATACGCCAAATTTTTCTTCCATCGCTTTTACTAACTCAACCACGTCCATGACGCTCATGTTAGCAACCGCTTCTAAGATTTGGTCTCTTGATATATTTGCCATTTGTCTCTCCAAAAGTTTAAGAATTTAGTACTAGGCCGCTTTCTTTTGATCACCCACTGCAGCGAATACGCGAACTACTTGCGCCACAGGTTCATTCAACGTACGAACGAATTTCGTAATCGGCGCTTTCATCACAGCAACCAATTGCGTCAATGCCTCCTGACGAGAAGGTAAGCTTGCAATCGCCTTTAATTTATCCGGCGAGAACAACGCTCCACCTAACGCCAATGCGCGCACTGCTAAACGTTCATTTTCCTTCGTAAAATCACGGATCAATCGAGCAGCGGCACCCGGTTCCTCTTGTGAAAAGAACAACACAACAGGCCCCTTCAGTACCTCATCGAGACAGGCATAAGGAGTCTCTTTAATGGCACGACGCGCCAGTGTGTTTCGATAAACACCCATTTTCACGCCCAATTTACGGGCGTTTTTGCGCAATTCGGTCATTTCAAAGACGGTTAACCCGCGATAATCAGCCACCACCACAGAAACAGATTGTTTTGCGATTTCGGATAATTCCGCGATAACTGCTTTTTTGCCTTCTAAATTTAACACTGTCTCTTCTCTCTTTTCCGAATAAAACACCTTCCAATGAAGGTATTTTTTCTTAACCCGGAGTTACTCAACAGTAACTCCACCCTTTCGGTGATAACGATTCACGCTTTCACCATCTGCGTGGGCTGGTGTGACCATTTATATCTTTTCAGATACCCACGGTCTTCGACGATGGGGCGCTCCCGATAAAAAAATCCAACAGCAAAAGCCGCTCGATTTATTTTTATTTTTCACGCCCACCGCGAAATCTTTTATACATTGACTGTTGAGCTATCCACAATAACACCGGGACCCATGGTGCTCGATATCGTCAATTTCTTTAAATAAGTTCCTTTTGATGAGTTTGGCTTCAGCTTTTTAACATCCGCCAGCAAAGTCTCTAAATTTTCTTTTAATGCCGCTTCTCCAAAGCTCACGCGACCAATCGTGCAATGTACGATGCCATTTTTATCGGAACGGTAACGCACTTGCCCTTGTTTAGCATTTTTAACGGCTTGCACCACGTCAGCAGCGACGGTTCCCACTTTAGGGTTTGGCATGAGGCCACGCGGCCCCAACACTTGCCCCAACTTACCCACCACACGCATCGCATCTGGCGTCGCAATTAATACATCAAAATTAATGTCACCTTTTTGGATGGTGTCGGCCAAATCTTCAAAACCCACTAAATCAGCGCCTGCTGATTTCGCTGCGTCTGCTTTATCCGGCGGCGCAATCACCGCTACTCGAACTTTTTGGCCCGTGCCATGAGGCAATACCGTTGCACCCCGAATGGATTGCTCGGATTTCTTACTGTCGATCCCCAAATTAATCGCCGCATCAATACATTCATCGAATTTAGCCGTTCCGCAATCTTTCACAAGACGGATGGCTACGTTCACTGGATAAGCTTTGCCAGGCTCTACTTTTCCGGCAAACGCCTTTTGTCTTTTTGAGAGCCCCATTAGTTAACCCCCTCTACATCAATACCCATACTTCGCGCCGTACCCGCAATGGTGCGAATAGCTGCTTCTAAGCTTGCAGCGGTTAAGTCTGGCTCTTTGATTTTCGCAATTTCTTGTAATTGCGCTCGCGTGACTTTACCCACTTTTTCCGTGTTAGGACGCGCACTACCGCTTTTACCTTTGAGAACGATCTTTTTCAGTAATACGGATGCTGGCGGGGTTTTCGTGATAAAGGTAAAACTGCGATCAACATAGACAGTAATGATCACGGGTGTCGGTAATCCTTTTTCAACGTTTTGCGTTCTCGCATTAAATGCTTTACAAAATTCCATAATGTTAACGCCCTGTTGGCCGAGTGCCGGACCCACAGGAGGGCTTGGATTTGCTTCGCCGGCCTTCACTTGCAAGCGAACATAGCCCGAGATTTTCTTTGCCATAATATTCCCCTGGGTACAAGCGCTTTTTAACTGTCATTTCGGTTGCTTTTCGCGATCAGAATGACAATATATAAAGCTCCCCATTTTATTTAAAACCACATTACTTTCGTAATGCATCTCAATTAACCCCACAATTTATGTGGTGTTATTAACCTTTCTCTACTTGTCCAAATTCCAATTCAACCGGTGTTGAGCGACCGAAAATAAGCACCGATACTCGCAATCGATTTTTCTCATAATTAACATCTTCAACAACACCATTAAAATCTGCAAAAGGTCCTTCAATAACGCGAACCACTTCACCCGGTTCAAATAAAATTTTAGGTTTCGGCTTGGTTTCACCTTCTACAACGCGCTGTAAAATATGCGCGGCTTCTTTATCGCTAATCGGTGCCGGACGCTCAGCGGTTCCGCCAATAAAACCTAACACGCGCGGCACACTGCGAACCAAATGCCAGGTTTCATCGTTCATGAACATTTGAACCAACACGTAGCCCGGGAAAAATTTGCGCTCACTTTTTCGCTTTTGGCCACCTCGCATTTCAACCACTTCTTCGGTCGGCACAATAATTTCACCAAATTTATCATCAAGGTTTTTAACGTGAACACGCTCTCTTAGGGCTTTAATGACGTAATTTTCGAAACCCGAATAAGCGTGAATCACATACCAACGCATTTTTTCTTCTGTCATCGGTTATCCTCTTTGCCCAGCCAACCAGCCGACAGCCCACATAAATAAGCTATCAATGCCCCATAAAATCAACGCCGTCAACACAACCATGGCAACCACAATCAAGGTTGTTTGAACGGTTTCTTGCCGTGTCGGCCACACTACTTTTCGAAGCTCAGCTCGAGATCCTTTGACAAACCCCCAAGCCCGATGCCCTTTGTTCGTTCGTGAGGCGATTAATAACAAGATAATCACCAACACGATTCCAACCGCAGTGCGGACAGCCAATGAAACGTTGCTGTAATGATCATTAGCAACAATCCCGGCGATCAGTAGGACGACAACCAATAACCATTTAAAAC
>CAYGED010000077.1:0-6121 GCA_964348555.1 uncultured Coxiellaceae bacterium | reverse complement strand
GTTAAATATTTGCTGCGTTAACTGAATTTGAAAATTCTGATTATTAAAAGATCCTGAGGACGCAAACGGGCCCGTGGTAATCCGCTGGTAAGATCGACCCAGTTGTCCAAGCGCATTAATGTAGGGGTAAAGCCCATTTCCAGAAACACCGTTACCCGAAACAGCAATCGGTAGATTTTCCTGCGCTGACATCCAATTAGCCCCAGCTTGTTTAAAAGTAGGGTCGTTAGCGACAGCTTGTTGATAAACTTGAACCAGATTATCAGCGAAAATCGGTGTGGCGGCGCTCAACGTCAGTGTGAGCAAACTGTAGGCAATCAATCGTTTTTTCATCGTGCAACCCAATCGTGTGTGACAGAAATCCTACAGTACTTATCCACAGGAGTTTCGCACTTCGTGCGATAACTCCTTCCTGGTTTTATCGCCGGCGCGAAGCAAGTTCGCGCTCGGCGACCAAAGGGGAGATCTTGGCTCTCCCCTTTGGAAACCCCATCGCTTTTAGACTTTTCGCAAAGTGCAAAAAGTCTTGATCCATTTTAACAATAAATCAAGACACTGAGACGAAATTGTCTCGCCATTATTATCCTATAAATGAACACCAATTAGCAAACCTAGCTCATCTAGAGCCTGATCAATTACTGGTCAGAATGATGACGACAGTAGCCCGATAAAAATAACAAGTCCCACCCAGGCATTATTCCGAAAGGCACGAAGGCAGGCTTCTGGTTCTCGGTGCCTAATCAAAACCATCTGATGGCTTATTAAGATAAATGCGGCCAACAAACTCAGGTAAAACCCAGCGCGAAGATGTTGAGCGATGGCCAAAACCACCAGCAATAACAACATAGCAGCCTGTAAAAGCGCAATCATCAAACGGTCATAACGCCCAAACAAAATGGCCGTGGACTTCACCCCTATTTTTACGTCATCCGCTCGATCTGCCATGGCATATTGCGTATCGTAAGCCACGGGCCAACAAACTGCTGCTACAAACAACAACCAGGCAATTCCTGGAACATGTCCTGTGGTCGCCGCAAATATCATGGGCACGCTAAAAGAAAAGGCCATGCCCAACCCAACTTGCGGTAGATGTGTCCACCGTTTTAGAAATGGATAAATCACGGCAAGCAGGAAAGCGATAAGCGCCAAAATTATCGTCAGCCGATTCAGAAACAACACCAATCCAAAAGCAAGCATCAGCAAAAACCCGAGCAATAGGATCGCTTTTCGCAAAGAAACATCACCGGTCACTAAGGGCCGACTTTTTGTTCGTGACACCTGTGCATCGAACCGCCGATCAACGATGTCATTGATAATGCATCCTGCTGAACGCATCAAGATAACGCCCATGATAAAAATGAATAACACAGTGATGGGCGGATGTCCCCGCGTAGCAACCCATAACGCCCATAAAGCTGGCCACAGCAATAAAAAAAGCCCAATCGGCTTATCGAATCGCATCAACCGTAAATAATGAGAAATTTCTCGAAATCGGTTTGTCATTTTATCGGTATATTAAAAATCGTCGGTAAAAATATTTCGTTTACCAATAACGAAATGCCCCGCAATTCAAATAAGGAACGACGAATCCACACAAACTCTTGGTCCATTGGAACGTGTTGCTGAACGCGATAAAAAAATGGATGCGCTCTTGATAACACAGCAAATTCCAAATCATGTCGTGTAGACGTTGAATCGGAAAATAAAATATCTCCCAGTGAACGTTTACCAATTTTCGCCAGCAAAGGTGGCAGCGATTCGTGAAAGGGAATCACCACGCGCGCCGCAACCAACAATGCACCATCGTACCACCATTCAATTTCACGCAAATGCGATTGGACTTCTGCGACAAGGCCTAAAGCAGCGCATTCATCTGCTTCTGGCGTTCCCGTGCTTTCATGATAAATGCGATGCTCGATTTTCCCTTTCGTCACCTGGCGCAAGCGCTGCGTCAACGAACCGGTGTGCGTGAGCCAAGCACTTTCACGATCACCCCACAAAGGCGTCGCTTCATTACTGCCTCGCCACTGTAATGTCGATTTCATGGGCCCAACATAAATCAGCGAGGCTAGCAAGTCAAGGTTGCTTAAGAAGCGCTATTTTAGCGCTGTCAAACCAGTCGACGCTTTTTTATATTCCCGTGACGGATTGGTTGCACTCGTTTCATCGGTTTCAATTACGGCTGAACCCGTTGGAGCAAAAAGACCTTGTTCAACAAGGGGCGATAGGTGTAACAAACGCTTCCCATTAAACAAATCAAGCAAGTCCCGATAACCCTTAGCTTCCGCATATTCATAAGCGCAACCACAGCATGCTGATCCAATAAAATGCCGAGTCTGGCTATGCATTTGTTTAGGATCCGCGCCCAAAGAAAACAACCATTCAGCGACTCTGCATTTTCCAAGCCTGATGGCATAAGCCAATAAAGTTTCATTTTTTGGGCTCCACCCATTGTTTTCAAATTTATTAGCAAAATCAAACAGTGAATTAATATTGCTTATCAATTTTACTCTCAATTCTTCCGACTTTGGATCACAGAAAATTGATTTAAAAAAGTCCTCTTCACTGAAATAAAATATTGCCATCACGAGACTTTCGGAAAAAAAACATTTTACAATTTTCATTTGAAAGGATTTAAAGCTTTCCGAAGTTTCAAACTCTTTCACCACCTCATCTTTTCCACAAACAATCGCCAACAAGGGGTGTTTGAAAAACACATCCCATTCGGCTTGTTTTTTCATCATGTCCATTTTATATTGTGCGACAATCTCATTGTCATTTCCCTTCATCTCCCCTGAGGTTCCATGATAATATTTTGTAAGTTCCGGATTTAATACCTTCGCCACCTCAATAGCTAAAGAATACTTTTCATCATCGGCAAAATGAAACTTGCCCTTCTTGCTTGCCAATGCAGTAATAAACAAAAACAAAATATACAATGTTTGATCGTCAATGACACCAGGCGCAATGCGGACTTCATTTCCCAATAAGCAAACACTTGGCCATGGGTAACCATAAGCATCCCGAACAACCAGCGGAAGACCCATAGCAGCAAGCAGCACTAAAATTCCAATCAGATCTCTTTCTTTGAAAGAGACTCGAAGATAAGAAAAGTGTATTTCCCTTGGCATTTCGCTCAGCACACCAGTATCGGAAAATTTGTCACCTATCCAATGAACTCGATTTGAATATATATCAACATACTGCCGCAAACTACCGAAACAATGCTTTGCAAAAAAACCTAACAGCTGAAACGAAAGATCATCTTTCACTTCAGAAAAGTGAAACCATTTAAAACAGTTGGCCGGATCAACAACCAGCACATATCCACCATAAAGAAAGTCACTACCGAAAAATCCCAACTTGGTTAACGATGGCGTTAATAACAACACTAGCTTGTGTTTTTCCAGCACAGGAATAAGTCCGCGAATTCTTAATTCATGTTCATAAGGCGACATGGTATTATCAATAATAATGACTGATCCCTCATGCAACTGTTTACTGTCAATCAATTGATTGACTAATTGCACAGGATCGACTGACTGCTGCTCTGTTTTGTGCCTTCTCTGAAGCAAATTGAGAAAGTCATTTGAAAAGCGTACTTCAGATGCGGGATTATTACCCGGCACAGGCGAAAAACTCGGATATATATTAATCACTGCAATATCAATGCTCCCACCCATTGGGTTGTCCTCTCTGTCTCCTCTGGCTTCTGTTACACACCAACTCTTATTTTTTAAAATATAATGTGATTGGTAATATAACGAACGGGGATTCATCACTAAGACCGTTGGCTTATCTGAAAAATGATCTCCCATTTTCTCTTCAAAATTCGAGGCAGAGGCCACCTGTGCCTCAGCCATTCTCAAGGCATGATCAAACGCTTCCAACCCGGAGCTTGTCAAAACTAACCGATCATTCTCCGTTAGTTTAATCTTACTGAGTAAAGACTCGACGGGATTTGTATTTCCAATCAACGCTCCCCATAATTTTACTTCTTCTAGCAGCAAATAAGCGTATTTCACAAACTCTGAAACAATCCCAGCGCGTAAAAAATCGCGAATGGTCGTCATCATTTTTTCCATTGTCGACAACGACTGTTGTAGCAAACGTCGTATGTTTTCCTCTTGAGTTTCAAGAGATAGCCGCTTTTCTTTTTCTAATCCTTCCAATATTGCGTCGATAAATTCTGAAAACCAGTGTGCAAACGGTTCAGTTGAAGTCTTCAACGTTTCTTGCAACGTTTGATAGACTAGCGATTCTTTAAGCGCTTGAACCGTTGGGAAAGAATTTTTAAGGTTCATGTCAATCACTGGAGGCAAGGCAATTCCAAATTCCGATAATATCGTTTTTAGATCACCACTATTCGCTAGCTCAGCGATCAGCTGATGCATGGGCAGCATAAGGCCATTATTGGCGATAATCCCATAAATTCCGTGAAGTGCAGCCAATCCCTGCCAAGGTAGTTGAGATAAATATTCCTGAGGCGGCTCACAAAGAAAGAGTATTCCCTTTCTACGCAACACAACTGTAACATCATGTTGAAGCGTTGGGTTTTCAGAAAAAAAAGACTGGATCACAGAAAAATACGCGGCGCCATCTGTTTCAGCATCGTCAATACAAATGATCGAAGCAAACAATGATTTCACCTGCTGTTTAAAAGTATTCTCAAACTCTTGTACATCGGTAACATTGCTAACCACTAATTCTTGACGACCACCTGGAACAGAGCACATCTCTTTAAATAGCGTCTCACTATTTGTCACCAAACAAGGGAAAAAATAGTCCGGATTTACTCCATGCTGACGGCAATAAAGTCTAGCCACGACTTTGACAAAAGAACTTTCAAAGTAGGCATCACGATAATAACTAATACCTTCATTGAGAGGAGAACACGGCCAGTCAGCGCTATGATGTGGAGCAGCGTAATAAAAATTATAACGAATAATAAATTCCTTCAGCAATCGATAAGCTGGGCTTGTTTCCGGGATATTAAGCGACAGTAAATCACTCAAGCGACGAAAAAAATGACTATCTGAATCTGGGCGCATTTAATTCCTACATTTGTCCTAGCCGGGTATGAAATATCCGGGTTAGCAAACAAAATTAAGCGTTTGCGAAACTCACATTCTATAACCTGATTATTAAGACAATCTGAAATTTCTAAGACAAATTAAACCCAAAAAAAGCGTGCTTACCTTGGGAAGATAAGCACGCTCACCGTACTGTGTACTGGGTTTAGCGCGTAACGATTATAGGTGTACCGATCTCGATGAAATGCTGATTCATCCATTGCGCGTCATCTTTAAATAACCGAACACAACCGTGGCTGGCATGGAAACCAGGCAGTGTGGAACCATGCAACGCAAATCCTCGATAATAGTGCATGCAGTAAGGCATTGGAGCGCCACCATGCGTTTCAATGGGGAACGTAGGTGAAACACACTTGGGTCCTTCTTTTTGAATAATGCGGAATCGTCCAACGGCGGTATTGCATTGACGGCGGATGTCTGGGCACCAACCTTTACCACCCGATACCGGTCCCCAATACACCAGGTGACCCTCTTTATCGTAGGCAGCAAAGGCATGCAACCCTAAGTTGACGACCACGAGCTTCTCACCTTTGGTATCGACTTGATCGGGGAATGGCGACAAATCTATGTAATTGATTTGATCCAAATTCGTGGGCACCACTATCCATCGGCGATAACCCAGCGACGTGTTTGTGCGGTTTAAGCGCATGACCATTTCGCGTTGTTTCTCATTGGGGAACAGCTTTTCCCATGTGTCCCCGTGGTGAACGGCGACACACTTAAATTCGGAATAAGCACAAAGCTGCGCACCATAATATTTGGCGTTTGGACCATACATTTCATTGTTTTCTTCTTCTTCGGCAAGAACGACCTGATTGGTCATTGCCAGAAGTAATAGTGCGGGTATCAAGCAAAGCCACTTACTCATTGACGTCATCCTTCTGTCCATTAATAACTCAACAAATTCTTACTTTTCAGTATAGTAGTCGGACCCTAAACTTTCTGGCATTTTTGGTTATATTTTAAACATATTGATAAAATGAATTTTTATACACTATACTTCTGAGAATAATTAACCCCCAGAAAAA
>CAYGED010000076.1:0-6150 GCA_964348555.1 uncultured Coxiellaceae bacterium | reverse complement strand
TTCGCATTTTCATTGGCGAGCGGTATATGTCTGCAATACACTACGCAAATGTAATTTATCTTGTAACGCTTGTTGGACACCTTGTAACCGTTCTTTGTTGATATCCGGACCCACGTAAACACGCGTCAGTGACTTCCCATCAACACTCGCCTGTTTCACGTAAGCGTCGAATCCACCCGCCCGCAGCGATTTCAATAAATGCTCGGCGTGATTGGGATCGGTATAACTCGCCACTTGCAACACCCACGCAGAGGGCGTCGCCAGCGGCGAAAAAACGGGTTTGGTTTTTGAGCTTGGCGCTTCAGCGGATGCGAGTGCATGGGGCGCAGAGTGAAATGAGGCGCCTTTCTCACGATGAAAAGCAGTTTGAGCTACTTTTTGAACTTCGGCCAACGCATTGGGCGGCATGTTCATCAAAGCCGCTGCAGCGGGTGTGGTATTTAAAATTTTCTGGCTAATGGCGGCTGTTTTCTTTGCACTTTCAGCCATTTTCAAATTATTCTCTGCGGCAAGATCAATAGGCTCATCATTATTAGAAGCTGCACTTTCAGACGGATTTTGTTGAGGTAGCTCAAGTTGAATAGTGGGTTTTGTAGGAGGGTTAGGCATATTAGCGGATAACTGCACATTCATCAAAGGACGCGCGTGATGAAAAAACAAAGGTAAAAAAATTGCAATCAAAGCAACAATGACTAATCCACCAATGATGCGTTGGTTCTTTTTGGTTTCCATGATTCAACCTCCCTCAATAGAAATTGTTTTGCCAGACTTACAGTATAAAATGAGCCAAAAA
The DNA here is from genome assembly GCA_964348555.1 of uncultured Coxiellaceae bacterium. Taxonomy (GTDB): domain Bacteria; phylum Pseudomonadota; class Gammaproteobacteria; order Coxiellales; family Coxiellaceae; genus CAMTUH01. Next base: position 5,357 of record CAYGED010000076.1, on the reverse strand, counting down.
CAAGAACTTGATCATTAGGACCGCACCGAGTAATCGCTGCACCTAATGCGTCCTCGACCGTGGCAAAATTATAACAGCAAGACACCCCTTGTGTCGCTAAGGAGTGAATAATTTGCGCAGCTGTCCCTCCTCTGGGCACAGACAAGTCGGCAGCATACCACCCCTTGATAAAAGAAAGTAGTGGGGCCAAAGATCCGCTGATATCCTTGTCGCGCAGCATGCCCACCACCGACAAGGTATCCCCTTTAATGGGATGCTCTCGGAGTTGAGCAGCCAGATAATTTGTCGCCTGAGGGTTGTGAGCCACATCCAAAATCACCCGGACAGGACTTTCAATCATTTCAAATCGTCCAGGCAACTGAGCTCGTGATAATCCGGTTAAAATGGCGAATGGTGTGATGGGCAGTACGGTCTGTAACAACTCGATCACCATGATCGCCGTCGCCGCGTTTTGCAATTTGAGATGGGTTAACGGTAAACGCGAATAACGCCTATCAGGACCGCACCATTCCCAACCATCATCAAAATGATTGATCGCATAATCCGTTTCAAATTGAAAATAGGGACTCCCTTGCTGCTGAACCTGATGTCGAATGGAGTCAGGCGGAGAAGCATCGCCACACACCAACGGTTTTCCAGATCGTAAAATCCCTGCTTTTTCTCGCCCGATGGATTCTCGATCGGGACCTAACCAATCGACATGATCGATATCGATGCTCGTGATGACAGCGACATCAGCGTCGACAATATTCACGGCATCTAAGCGTCCCCCTAAACCCACTTCTAAAATCAATAGATCCAACGCCTGTTTTTGACAAATCCATAAAGCAGCCAGCGTGGTAAATTCAAAAAAAGTCAGCGCGAGCTCGCCGCGATTTTTTTCAATGACAGAAAATGCCTCCAATAGTGCTTCATCCGCAACCTCTTTTCCATTCATCCGAAGTCGCTCATTAAAGCAAATCAAATGGGGAGACGTGTATGTGGCAACCTGATAACCCGCTGCCAAATAAATACATTCTAAAAATCGAACGACAGAGCCTTTTCCATTCGTGCCGGCAACCGTAATCACAGGGCATGAAAATTTCCGTAAAAAAAGCCTTTCTGCAAGATCAGAAATACGAGACAAACCCAAATCGATTTCTTTGGGATGTAAATGGTAGAGGTAATCCAACCAATCCGATACTGTTGCCATTTTTTTGAGATTGATCATCCGCGACGTTTGCTATTGTTGATCCGACGAAATGGGAGGACGATGCGTGAGTTGCGCTAACAGAGAGGCAATGGCATTCGTCAACTGCCGTCGGTCAACAACCCGATCAATAGCACCGTGCTCTAATAAAAATTCACTGCGTTGAAAACCTTCCGGCAAGGTTTGACGAATCGTTTGCTCAATGACTCGCGGCCCTGAAAATCCAATTAACGCTTTCGGTTCAGCCATAATAATATCGCCCAAGGTGGCTAAGCTTGCTGATACACCACCCATCGTCGGATCCGTTAACACAGAAATGTAAGGTAGTTTTTTATCGGCCAATCGTGACAACGCCGCGCTCGTTTTTGCCATTTGAAATAAAGAAAATAATCCTTCTTGCATTCGCGCTCCACCGCTCGTGGAGAAACACACCACCGGCAGTTTCTCATCCATGGCTTTATTAATACCCGCCACGAATTTTTCCCCCACTGCCGCACCCATCGAGCCACCAATAAAAGAAAAATCAAAGGCAATCGCCACAACCGGTATGCGACGTACGAATCCTTTCATCACTAATAAGGCTTCTTTTTCACCTGAGGCTTTTTGCGCACTGGACAATCGTTCTTTATATTTTTTAGAGTCTCGAAATTTTAAACGATCGACCGGCATCACTTCGGCGGCAATTTCCTCGCGACCTTCGGCATCCAGGAAAAGGTCCAAACGCTTTCGAGCACTCAAACGAATGTGATAATTGCATTTCGGACAAACATTTAAATTTCGCTCAAGCTCAGCACGATATAAAATGGCTTCGCATGCCGGGCATTTGCTCCAAACGCCCTCCGGCACACCTTTTTTGGTTTTCGTGGAGATTTTCGGTAATAATTTCTTAAACCAGCTCATTCTAAAATTCCATGCTCAACATCCGCTCTTAGAAGCATAGCAAAATATACCCATTTCACTTGAAGTTGCGAACATTCGCAACTTCAAGTGACCTTACGCGATGGGGTTTCCAAAGGGGAGAATCGTGATTCTCCCCTTTGGTGCTCGAGCGCGAATTTACTTCGCGCTCGAGCATTCTTACAGGATATACCGCTCGCTTCCTCAATATATTCGCCTCTTCAATGGCGAGCGGTATATATCCTGGTCAGGGTAGAAAAAATGGCCCCAACGGGATTCTCGGCAGCCTAAACGTAGGCGGATAAGTCACTTCAACCAGGTATAAGCCATTCGGGTGCACCGTGACACCCCCCTTGCACCGATCCCTTGCTTCCAACACCTCTTTCGTCCATTCGGGGGGCCGCTCACCACTTCCAATGGCTAACAGAACCCCAACGATGTTACGAACCATGTGTTGCAAAAACGCATTTGCCTGAACCTCGATAACCACCATGTGTCGAAGTCGAAAAATCTCAATCTGATAAACGCGTCTCATGGGCGTATTCGATTGACAATCCGTCCCTCGAAACGAAGTAAAATCATGTTCGCCCAATAAATGAGCAGCTCCCGATTGCATCCGTTTCTCATCCAAGGGACGATAATACCAGCCTATTGCCTTTCGTAAAATCCCCGGACGAACGTCATGATTATAAATGACATAGCGATACCGACGCGCCGTCGCCGAATACCGGGCATGAAAATCATCTTCCACGTGCTTGGCCCACACCACGCTCACGTCTTGCGGTAAATTGCTGTTACCACCAAACACCCACGCTTTTTCACTGCGCTCAGCAAATGTGTCGAAATGAATAACTTGAGCACTGGCATGAACACCCGCATCTGTTCTTCCGGCACACACCACTGAAATAGGATGATCCGCGACAGCAGACAATGCCCGCTCAACGACACTTTGTACCGTGCGTAGATTTTCTTGCACCTGCCAACCGTGATAGGCTGTCCCATCATAGCGCAAAGCAAGAGCGATTCGAGGCATTCGTTAAGACTCTGAGGGCAGGGCTTTTAAAAGATTATCCGCTTCTTCACGTTGATTCGTATTTCCTAATTCAAACACTTCGCCTAACACTTTGCGAGCCGATATAAAATCCTCCATCGCAATATAAGTCCGAGCCAAATTCAATTTGGCAGGAATGCTCTCAGCACTGCCCATGTAATCATATTCATCTTTCGTATCAGGATCATCAAACGATGCAGTTAACAAAGCTGTTTTTTTCTTCCCGCGTGGCCAAGTCGCCCACACAATTAAAAAGAGAACTAAAATAGCCACAGTCAGCGTCACATTTAAGCCGAAAGAACCAATTTTTTGTTCCAGCCAATTAGCGAATGTGCGTATGATAGAAACGCGCGCCGACTCGCTCGCAATGGGATGATTTTGAATCGAAGAAAAATCACCATTCATTTTTTTGATTCGCTGCAATTCTTGATTCAATAAACCCAGTGCCTCGGTCAATTGATGCAGCTGTTGCTGCAATTGTTGGTTTTTGGTGGCGAGTTCAATTAAGCGCTCATCGGTTTGCTGTTGGAATTGTAAATTATTCTGATTCAGCTGAACTAATTCGGCCTGTAACAGGGTGGCAGAAGTACGGTCAACGGTTGACGTAGTGACCGATGAGGGCTGATTATTGTCAGCAGTCGAAGCGGACACAGCCGGTTTTTCGGCTTCAACGGCTGCAACGGCTGCACTCTGGGCACTCGGTTTTGAAGGCTCAACCGCTTTTGGGCTCGACTGAGCCGTCGAAGACGATGCTGCGGCTGAAGGTGTCCCCGCCTCCTGAAAGGATTGAACGGGTACCGACGAGGCGCTTTGATCGATGTCTTCGGCATAAGCACACACAGGCACAAAGCCGACCAGCATGAGAATTATCAATAATCGCTTCACCATCATCCTCCTAAAACCCGCATTATACCGGTTTCACTTCGACTTGCGAATCCCGTCTTTTGTGTTCTTCCCATCCAAGGTGGACCTCGCTTATAATCTCAAATCAGGGCTCAACCTCAGGAACGCATTATGCTATTTCGCCAATTATTTGATTTAACCAGTTCAACCTATACTTACCTTATCGCCAGCGCCTCCGGACGTGAAGGCGTGATCATCGACCCCGTTTTCGAGCAAATCACCCTCTATGAAAAGCTCTTGCACGAACTAGGCCTTCGGCTTGTTTTGACCATCGACACCCATACCCACGCGGATCACATCACCGGCTCAGGCGCTTTGCGTCAACAATGTCAAAGTCGAGTTGCCATGGGCGAAAAAACAAAAGCGGAACATGTCGATCTCAAAGTAAAGGATGGGGCAATCATTCGCATCGATGATATCGAAATAAAAGCCCTTTATACTCCCGGTCACACTGACGACTGTTATTCGTTTTACATGAACGATCGCGTGTTTACCGGCGATACGTTATTGATTCGAGGAACCGGTCGTACTGATTTTCAAGAAGGCGATCCCTACAAGGCTTACGACAGTTTATTTAATAAGCTGCTTACGCTGCCCGATGAAACCTTCGTCTATCCGGGCCATGATTATAAAGGCATTACCGTCAGCACCATCAAAGAAGAAAAACAATTTAACCCGCGACTTCAGGTGAGGTCTGCTGAAGAATATGCTAGCATGATGAACGGGCTTAACTTGGCGAGACCGAAACAAATGGATGTCGCCGTTCCGGCAAACTTAAAATGTGGGATACTAAAATGAAAAAAATTTCGATTAAAATCCTCGTGACAATGACTGCACTTGCTGCTGTCGTGGTTTCCGCTCTGGCTGTTACACTGACCTCCAGTTCAAAATTACAAAACATCGACACCAGCAGCCAACCGATGGAAGGAAATCCAAAAGCGAAAGTGCGCCTGATCATATTTGAAGATTTAAAATGCCCAAACTGCCGTATTTACAACACGACTCTCTACCCAATCATCAAAAAGAAATACATTGATACCGATATTGCCAATTACACTTTCATCACACTGGCCTTTATCCCAGGCTCAATTCCCGCTGGAAACGCAGCGTTGTGCCTCAACGATCAAAATAAAGAATATTTTTTCCCCTTCATTGAATATATCTATCAACATCAGCCTTCCGAAACCGAGGACTGGGCAACCATACCTACCCTCTTAAAATTTGCGCGCGCAGCCGTTCCGACGGCGAATTTAGATAAACTCAGCAATTGCATTTTCACGGATACGCACACCAAAAAACAGAAAAATAACTTAACAT
>CAYGED010000075.1:0-6193 GCA_964348555.1 uncultured Coxiellaceae bacterium | reverse complement strand
CTTCCATGGTGTCGTGTAAAAGGGCAGCAATAATCGACTGATAATCCAACTTAAGATCGGCAAGGATACAAGCCACTGCGACGGGATGACTAATATAGGCTTCACCCGTTCGACGCTTTTGCCCACGATGCGCGGATAAAGCCATCAAATAGGCCTGATGTATTTCCTCAACTTGATCTTCAGCTAAATAATCGAGCTTGCGGCGCAGCCGTTTAAACAAACGCAAGACTTCCCCCCTTTAACTGTTCGCCATTCTTCGTTTATCGCTTGAAGACCAAAAAACTCCCTTTAGTGGGGATTTGCATTCCTAGGCACTCGTCGTTTTACATCAAATTAATTCAATCGATAGAAGCTTTTAAAGGGATCTTTTATAAAAGTCCGCTGTCTTCCATGTCCAGGTTTACCGCATGACCCACCGTCGACCTTACTTTGGAAGCAGATTCTTTAGCTTCTGGTTCTACCTCGACATTCTGCGTGACGTCATATCCCGCTGCAATTTCTCGTAAGGCAACGACCGTCGGCTTATCATTACCAACGGGTACCTTTGGATCGACAGATCCCATCTCTAAAGCGTGCGCTCGCTTCGCCGCTTTTAGAACTAAATCAAACCGGTTTTCAACGTTTTGAAGACAATCTTCAACGGTTACTCTTGCCATAATTAGTACCTCATAAAAGTCATTATTTTACTGCTTTTTAAGAAGATCTGCCAGCAAAGGAGCCAACTTCTCCTCTTGAACATCGAGCTGCAAACGCTCAGCGTGGACAATCGTCACCAAATCTTTCAACGCCTTATCAAAGTCATCATTAACAAGAATGTAATCAAACTCCCGATAGTGCACCATCTCATCATGGGCGAAAGCCAGCCTCTGGTCGATGACTGCCGCGGTGTCTTGTTGTCGCTTCATCAAGCGTTCTCGTAGCGCCCCCGCTGATGGCGGCAAGATAAAAATGAGCTTGGCGGGAGGAAATAGCTTTCGAATCTGCCGAGCACCCTGCCAATCGATTTCGAGAATAACGTCATTACCCCATTTCAATTGATCGAATACCCAGTGTTTTGCCGTTCCGTAGTAATAACCATAAATCGTGGCGTGCTCGAGAAAAGCTTCATCTTGAACCATGGTCTTAAAATGATTTTTGTCGACGAAAAAATAATCCTCGCCTTCCTTATCATCAGGCCTTGGTGGTCGTGTGGTGTGCGAAATTGAGAGTCGAAGCTCATCCAGTTTGGCGACCAACGCTCGAACGAGAGACGTCTTACCCGCTCCCGACGGTGCCGAAATCACAAATAATGTTGCTTTATGGCCCTTATTCAATATTTTGCACCTGCTCTCGCATTTGTTCGATCTGCACTTTCATTTCGACAACGACTTTGGTGATGTTCGCATCAGCTGATTTGCTCCCCAGGGTATTCGCTTCCCGGTTCAATTCCTGAATTAAAAAGTCCAAACGACGACCCACTAGCCCACCTTGTTTCAACACTCGATCCACTTCTTTAATATGAGCATCCAAGCGCTGTAACTCCTCAGCAACATCCAACTTTTGAGCCATCCAAACCATTTCTTGTTCCAAACGGTCTTTGTCCAACGCTAAAGACAGTTCCTCAAAACGCGCCATCAGCTTACTCCTCAAGCTTTCCAACACGGCTGGCGCTGCCTTCTGAATGGTTTTAACACCCTTTTCCAAGTTTAACAATCGATCGAGTAAAAATTGCTTTATTCCCTCACCTTCACGTCCACGCGACTCAACAAACAGAGTCAATACCTCGCTCAATAAACCGAGGGCTTGCTGATCAACCGCTTCGCGATGCCTCTCTTTCATTTCAAGTGCACCCGGCCATGACAAGACATCCATGAGATTCACCGAACTCGAGGGAAAATAGCCCGCAATCGTTTTTCCCACTTCAGCAAGCTGTTCAATCAATGGAACATTGGCCTGAATCCGAAACGGAACATCTTCTCCGGGTTGAAACCGTAAAGTCGCTTCGACTTTTCCGCGCTGGGCATGCTGTTGAATGGTCTCTCTTGCCACTTTTTCAATATCGCGAAAAAACTCTGGAGTGCGCAGCGAAAGCTCTAAGTAACGATGGTTAACCGAGCGAAGCTCCCAAGTTAACGTTCCAAACTGCGTCTCGGCGGATTGACGCGCAAATGCCGTCATGCTGCTGATCATCGATCTGACTTCCTCATTTTAGCTCATCATAACATATACCGCGCGAGGTATAGCTCCCAGAGGCGTTGTGGGCTAACTTCATTTCCTCTTCTTTGATACACTTGATGATCTCAATCTCTCAATCTGATAACATGAACGCCTACTAAAAATGAGATTATCAATGCGTCCCAGTAAACGTGCCCCTAACGAACTACGTCCTCTGTCCTTCACTCGCGAGTTCACTCGCTATGCGGAAGGCTCTGTCTTAACGTGTATGGGCAACACCAAAGTACTGTGCAACGCCAGTATCGTCGAAGGAACACCCAAATTCTTAAAAGACACGAATCAAGCTTGGTTGACGGCAGAATACGGCATGCTGCCTCGTTCTACCCATGATCGAATGGATCGTGAAGCCACACGTGGCAAACAGGGCGGACGCACCCTCGAAATCCAACGACTCATCGGGCGTTCATTACGCGCGGCACTCGACCTCTCAAAACTCGGTTCATTCACCATCACGCTGGATTGCGATGTCATTCAAGCTGACGGCGGCACACGTACGGCAGCCATCAATGGCAGTTGCATCGCCCTGATTGATGCGCTTCGCCACTTGCAACGAAAAGGAATTTTAAAAAAAGACCCATTAAAATATCTGGTCTCCGCTGTTTCTGTCGGCATTTACAATGGGCACCCCGTACTGGACCTCGACTACGAAGAAGATTCCAAAGCACACACTGACATGAATATCGTCATGGCTGACGCAAACGCATTTATTGAAATTCAAGGCACAGCCGAGGGTAATATTTTCCATGAAACAGAATTGCACGCACTATTAGCACTGGCCAAATCTGGCATCCAAGAAATTCTACAAAAACAGCAGGAAGCGCTGTCTTAACTAACCTAAAATTAAGCTAGTATAAACATGTTGTAGTTTAGGGTAAAATTATTAAAGCGTTATAATTACTATTCATTAGGGCCTGTTTACAATTCGCTAGGCTGAGGTGGAATTCGTTGATTTTTGAGCACCGCAGCGCAGTTTACATTAAAGTAAATGAGCAGCGGAGCGCAGAAAATCAACGAATAACGCCCAGCCTAGCGAATTGTAAACAGGCCCTAAGCAATCATGCAGATTTTCTCAGATATATCATTGTGAGGGTTATATGAAACATTTGACTGCTGTTTTCGAAAAGTCCCCAGAGGGTGGGTATGCCTGCTGGTTTGAAGAAATTCCTGAAGCTGTCAGCCAAGGTGAAACTCTCAAAGAGGCTCAAAGCAATCTCTTAGATGCGCTAACGCTCATTTTGTCTGATCGACGATCTGAGGCAAAAGTAAAACTCAAACAATTGCGAGCTGAAAAAATTACTATTACCACACGAGCTATTCCAGTAGCAGCTATCTCTCTTAAATGAAACGGAAGGAGCTAGAAAAATATCTGCGCAGCATGAACTGTCAAATCAAAAGGCAGGGAGGGAAGCATACCCTATGGGTAAACAATAAAAATAAAAAAATTACTACGGTTCCCCGCCATCCTGAAATTAAAAAATTTACCGCCATTGCTATTTGCAAGCAACTCGAAATTCCATTACTTCCAGCTTTTTTCAGACTCATCTTGCGTTAGAAATAAGACCCTCCTTCAGACTCACCTTGCATTGGAAGAAACTAAAGCTTGCAATTTTAAGCAGGGAAAGATACCTTTAAACGGGTTTTCATTTCATCGTTGATTGTTGATTCTGTCCAAGCACGCCTTGTCTATGCGGTCGAAGATAGAGCACCACGGCTTTAGCCGTGGGAATCTACTTTCGTTTACCCTCACGATAAGGTAGAAGGCGAGGTGTTGAGAGAGGATGTTATGTTCCCATCATGGCACAATCCCAATCAGACTTTCAGCGAGTTAGAGACTAGTCGAGTCGAATTTCAACGGCTCGGTTTTTATTTAACACTTTTAACGATCATCCTTAACAAATTACCCTTTTTTGCTTTATATGAGCGTTTAGGAAACCAGGTGAGAACGTTTTCTTCAGAGGATATTCGTTGTTATGGTCAAGCCCTTGCGCAGGCGACCAAGACGTGCTGTGATTTTCAACCGTTATGCAGTTCATCTGCGAAAGAAGGTGAGAAACCTGTTATCCATCGCGGACGTTTTTTCAAAGAATGCTGCCCCAATCCAACCCCATTTTTTGTGAGTTATCAGTTTAATGTCGATTTATTCTCCGTTGAACTCATGGCTGAAATTGGCCAAACGGCACGTAGATTAGTGCATCAGGAGAGAGCCAGTAGCATTGAAATGCTACCCGTACACGCAACTGTATAAAAGTTGCCGCCTATCCGGTTGTCACCTATTTTAGCCCCTCCCTAGCTGAAGTTACGTTAAGCTTTGCTAGCCCAATCTACCTTTGTCACTGTCGAGCGGTAGCATAAGCGTCATCGGTTCAAGCAGCGACTCGATAAAGCCATATTGCTTATAGAATCGCTTTGCTGATTCTGAAATAGCATGAACCAAAAGCGCTTTTATTCCCGCATGCTGAGAAACTTGAATCGTGCGAAAAACAGCATCTTTCAATAAGCCACGACCCATACCAGTTCCCTGCCATATTTTATCCACCGCAAGCCGCCCAAGTACCATAACGGGGATCGGGTTAGGCATATTACGTTTAATTTTTCGTGGTGCATTCTGCATCGTTACACTGCCTGTCGCAAGACAATAGTATCCAATTACACGCTTATCTTGATGAACGACAAAGGTTTTAGACGCATTATTGTTATGATTATCTAAAGCCCGCTCTTTTAACCATCGATCCAAAGCCGCTTCCCCAGAATCAAAGGACTCCAGCTGGTGCGAACCATCAATGGGTTCTGGGCTTCCTATTTTTTCTTTTCCCATGGGCTGTTACTTTCAATAAGCATTTTAAGCTTTAGGTTGAGTTCTACCGGGGAAATTAATTTAGAAAGAAAGGCTGCATATCTTTTCTCATCAAGAAAAAACAGACGTTGATCCAGCAAAACACTTTCCGCTTCTCTACAGGCCGAATCCAGGATAAACTCAGAACGACTTTTATTGGAAAGTGCTGCCGCTCTATCAATCAGTGCCTTTTGAGTGGATAAAACCCGCATATTGATGGGGACCTTCTTATGCTGCACTCGAGCCATAGTGATTACCTCAAAACCAAAACTGTATATTAATTATATACACACTAACAAATATACATTGTCAATACCAACACCACAATGACGGTACGCGGAGAACCCGTTCAAATCGACACAGCATAATCAACCATCAGTGGCGCATGGTCAGAAAATCGTTGATCTTTATAAATCGACACTTCTTTTACGTGCTTTTTTAAATCCGATGTAATGATTTGGTAATCTATGCGCCACCCGACATTTTTTTCATAAGCACGCCCTCGATGCGACCACCAGGTATACTGATCCGGCTTTTGATTCACCACGCGAAAGGCATCGACAAACTCCAGTTTTGTCAGCACGTCATCGAGCCACGCACGCTCTTCTGGCAAACAACCAGAATTTTTTTGATTGCCTTTGAAATTTTTAATATCAATTTCTTTGTGAACAATATTCCAATCACCACAAATAATAAAAGGTTTTTTTGAATGCGATATCTTTTGAAGCACCTTCCAGTAATGCGCCATAAAATCAATTTTTATCTTCTGTCGGTCTTCACCACTGCTACCCGATGGCATATAGAGAGAAGCTACACTGAGCTGACCAAAATCAGCCTGAATATAACGACCTTCTTGATCGCAAGACGCCCAACCCAATCCCGTCGAAATTTTATCTGGTTTTTCGCGACAAAAAATCGCCACGCCACTGTAACCACTTTTTTCAGCATCAAAATAATACGCATGAAAACCATCCGGTCGAAACATTCCATCAGTAAGATTATGTTCTTGCGCTTTTGTTTCTTGAAGACAAACCACATCGGGTTTCTGCTTTTTCAGCCACTCAAAAACCCCCTTTCGTGCCGCAGCACGAATGCCATTCGCATTTAACGTAATCACACGCATTGTCTCTCCTCTTTTTTCGTTAC
>CAYGED010000074.1:0-6228 GCA_964348555.1 uncultured Coxiellaceae bacterium | reverse complement strand
GCTTCATCCGTCGTTGAACAAACCGTTCCCTTAAAACCACAGACCCTCATCGTCACGTAAAAATGTTCTCCCAGTTTCGCCGACGCCCTGATCGTCAAAATCACCGTGCAACTCGAGCCCACCGTCATCGTCGACCCGCAAGTCCCACCGCTTCGTGAGGCACTTGCCGAGGGTAAATAAAGCATGTTGGGCATATTAATGCCACTCGTGTTCCGAACCGTGTACGTCACCGTACCCGTGCCTCCTCTCGCAACCGAAACATCTTTGGCACTCGCGCCGATCGTAAAAATCGCCAGCCCTTGTGCAGAGCCGATAAAGAAAAAACTGAGGAGTAGCCCTAAGCAGGCACAAAGCCATCGGTGAATAAAGATGCGAAACATGAAATTCAAGATCCTTCTTCTCAAATTGAAAATATTTTAACAGTTTTTTCAGCATAATAGCGAAAAGAAGCACACCATGCAATACTTAACCGCTATGTACTGACTGATCGACACGAAGCTGCACAAAATCAGGTGTAAAATATTGCGTTCTTAAGAATGTAAATGCCGCCACTCGTAATATTCCTCTCTCGCATGCGTTTCGATGAGCTGCTGGATACAATTTCAAACTGATCCTTCGATGGTTGAAGGATTTTTTATTGCCTATTTTTATGGATGTTGTTGTTAGCCCGACTATTTCATACCAGGTCTACTGCGGGTGCTCCCTCGCTACGACCTGGTATGAGATATTCGGGTTAAATATCTTTCGTGAATCCAGACGTGATGGGGTAACGTCGATCTTTGCCGAAGGCATGTTCGGTAATTCGAATACCGACGGGCGCTTGTCGACGTTTGTATTCGTTTCGATTGACCATGCGCACAACTTTTTTCACCACGTCGAGATCAAATCCCGCGTTCGCAATGGTGTAGGGGTCTTGATCTTTTCCAATGTATCGTTCCAAAATTTCATCGAGCACCGGATAGGGTGGTAAAGTGTCTTGATCTTTTTGATCGGGAGCTAATTCAGCCGAAGGCGCGCGTTCTAAGACGCGCTCGGGAATAATGGGTGAAATCGTGTTGCGGTATCGTGCAAGTCGATAAATCATCATTTTGTAAATGTCTTTGAGTGCGGCAAAGCCGCCCACCATGTCACCGTATAAAGTGGCGTATCCGACAGCCATTTCACTTTTGTTTCCAGTCGTTAATACAATGCCGCCTTTTTTATTCGAGATGGCCATTAATAAAGTTCCTCGAATACGGGCTTGTAAGTTTTCTTCAGTAATATTTTTTTGCAATCCAGAAAATTCGCCGGATAATGTGGATAGAAATTCTTTAAAAACGGGTTCAATATCGATGATGCTGGTTTTTACCTTGAGGGCTTTTGCTTCTGCTTCGGCATCTTCGATACTCATTTTCGCGGTATATCGCGATGGCATTAATACGCCATGAACGTTGTCAGCACCGATGGCATCTGTGGCGATGGTTAGCATGAGTGCGGAATCGATGCCGCCGGATAAGCCGATAATCGCGCTTGGAAAATGATTTTTTCGTATGTAATCGCGAACGCCGAGTACAAGCACATTATAAATTTTTTCTTCGTCCAACGGTTCTGCTAGTGAATGGGTTTTGGTCAAGACCGCTAAGTTGTTTTCTAAATCAAATTCAATGGGAATTAACGCTTCAAGAAAATAAGGACCTTGTTGGACAAGATCGCCCTGTTGATTAAATACCATCGAACCGCCGTCGAAGACCAATTCATCTTGACCGCCAATTAAATTAACGTAAACGATGGGAATTTTATTATTCGTGCTTCGAATTTTCAGCATGTCCCGTCGATGGTGCGCTTTATCTTGTGCAAAAGGAGAGGCGTTGATAGCGATGACCAATTGTGCTCCGGCGTGAACGGATTGCTCGATGGGTTTGTCAAACCAGAGATCTTCGCAGATGATAACACCGATTTTTAGGCCTTTGGTTTCAATGACACAAGGTTCGTGTCCCGGTGAAAAATAACGAACTTCGTCAAAGACTCGGTAATTGGGTAATTCTTGTTTCGCGTACGTTGCGATGATGGCGCCCTCTTGAATGACGGCGGCTTTATTATAATATTTTCCGTCAATCTGGTCTGGATAACCAACGATGACTGTTGTGTGTTTGATCGTATCGGCCATTTTTTGAAGGGCTTTATGGACACGTTGATACAAGGCGGGACGGAATAATAAATCTTCGGGTGGATAACCGGTGATGGCTAATTCGGGGAAAATCACGATATCGGCTTTGTGATCACGGTAAGCGCGATGGGTGGATTCAATAATAAGGTCTGTGTTTCCTTCGATGTCGCCCACCAGTAAATTGATTTGGGCGGCGACGATGATTAATTTTTTTGACATGGGCTTTCTCTTTTATTCAATCAGCAACGCGGCAACAACGTGACGGCCTTCTGACATCAGAGCGGTATAGGTGCGACAAGCAGCGCCAGTATCCATACACTCAACGCCAATACGTCCTTGGTAGAGCGTGGCGAGTTTCTCCACGGGTGGCAGGGTGAAACGTTGTCCCGTGCCAATAATAACGATTTCGGGTTTTAAGTCCAGAATAGCTTGAAGATGGGCTTCTTTGAGCGCTCCAAGAGATTGTGGTGGCCAATCATCGATAAGATGGACCGGAGACACGATCAGACTTTTTCGGTAGATGGTCTCATTGACCGTGATCGCGCCGGGTTCATAAGCACGGATGTGGTAGTCACCGATTCCTTTGTCTTCCGTCAAAATCATGGGCTAATGATAACATGGTTTTACATTTGCTATCCCAGAGGAGATTCGCTAAAATAGCCGCTTTTTAACTCCTTGCTCCACTGGCCTGATCGATTGGTTGGGGGGCTATATAATCCAAGGGGAGAGCATGAGACATTACGAAATTGTTCTATTGATTCATCCTGATCAAAGCGGTCAGGTGTCTGGGATGATCGAGCGCTATCAATCCATCATCGAACAAGGCGGTGGGAAAATCCACCGACGCGAGGATTGGGGGCGACGCCAATTGGCATACTCCATCAATAAAGTGCATAAAGCGCATTATCTTTTGTTTAATCTCGAAGCGAGTGAAAGCGTTCTGCGCGAACTCGAAAATGCTTTTCGTTACAACGATGCAGTGCTTCGGACCCTTGTTTTGAAGCGGGATACGTCTATCACGGAACCGTCTCCGATGATGCGGACAGCCGATAATCGAGAAAGAGGTGCGCGTCGTGAAAGAACGCGAGCGGAAATAACTGAAGATTTTGATGAACTGGCTGATGCGTCAGGTCAGCAGTAAAGAGGAGTGAACCATGGCAACTTATTTTCGACGAAAAAAATTCTGTCCTTTTAAGTCACAAGAGACAAAGGAAATCGACTATAAAGATCTTAATTTGTTGCGCGACTACATCATGGAATCTGGGCGTATTGTCCCCAGTCGCATCACAGGGATAAGTGCAAAATACCAACGCCAATTATCGCGAGCGATTAAGCTGGCTCGGTATCTTGCCTTGTTACCTTATTGCGATACGCATCAGTAATCATGCGTAAATTTGGCGCTTACTTACTTGCAAATAATCGTCGAGCCGGCATTGCAGCGTTGCTCTTTGCATTAACGCCAATGATGATGATTCCCCTTGGATTTGTTTCATCCGTTATTGTTGGTTTGACTACGTTGCGTAAGGGGTATAAAGCGGGCCTGTCCGTTCTGATGTTTGTGATATTGCCAGCCGTGAGTCTCATCATCTCAAAACATTTTCATCTTTTAGAAGCGTACGTCATGATACTGATTCAAGCCTTGTTAGTCTGGGTTTTTGCGCTCATTCTCATTCGTACGCGCTCTTGGAAGTGGATGCTGGAGATTTCGGTGCTCGTCGCGGTGGTTGGCATTGTGTTGATTCATGTTTTCGTCCCCAACGTGAAAGAAATGTGGCTCAATCTGATGAACCAGTATTTTCATTCCAAAGAATGGACTTCGATGGTTCGAATGGCCAATGTGACGCAAGAGGAGATAGTATCCTATGCGCCCATTGCGACCGGCGTTATTGCTCTGGTGAGTTTGTTTGGTACTTTCATCATGCTTTTACTGGCCCGTTGGTGGGAAACCACCCTACTTCAGCCGGGTTTGATGGTGAGAGAATTCGTCCGTATTCGGATTGATCGCATCGCCAGCCTGGTATTATTGGTGGCCAGCCTGGGGCTTTATTGGCGATGGCCTTGGCTCTTGGATCTTTATCCCGTATTATTATTCCCTTTCGTGATTGCGGGATTGAGCCTATTACACAGCCTCGTGGTGTGGCGAAAACAGATTTTATTTTTGGTGATTGTGGTTTACATTACGATGATGTTGGGTCCGGTGGCTAAATATATTTGGTTGTCCTTAGCAGTCATTGGTTTTATTGACAGCTGGTATAACATTCGAAGACATTATTTAACTTGAGGGTGCTTTATGCGAATAGTATTGCAAGAGAAAGTGGCTAATTTAGGTAACGTCGGTGATCAGGTCACGGTCAAACCGGGTTACGCACGGAATTATTTATTCCCTTTTCAAAAGGCAGTCATGGCGACGCCTAAGAATATCGCGGAGTTTGAAAAACACCGCGCTGAGCTCGAAAAAATGGCTGTGGAAGTCTTGGCTAAAGCGAAAGCGCAGTTGGAGTCGTTGGAAAAGCTCTCGGTTACGATAGCGGCTAACGCGAGTGAAGAGGGTAAACTGTTCGGGTCCATCGCTCCACGGGATGTGGCTGAAGCCATCACGAAAGAGGGTATTGAGATTGAAAAGAGCGCAGTGGACATGCCTGAAGGTCCGATTCGTCAAGTGGGTGAGTATGATATTCACATTCGTTTGCATGCGGATGTTGTCGCCACCGTGAAGATTGTTGTCGTTCCTGTTGAGGCTGCTTCGTAAGCGGTGATACACTAACTCGTAGTCAGTTGTTCCATTTATTCCATTTGCTACGGGTATACTTGAATGCAAAATCGGCAATTTGCCAAGAAGGCTAGCCCTAAAGTTCCACCGCATTCGCAAGAGGCGGAGCAGTCGGTTTTAGGGGCACTCATGTTGGACAATCGGGCTTGGGACAGGATTGCCGATCGTCTGTCAGCCGCTGATTTTTACCGAAGAGAACACCAAATTATCTTTGAAACGATGGGTCGCTTGATCGATCGACATCAACCCATCGATGTCTTGACCCTTGCTGAAGCGCTGAAAGCCCAGAGTGAGCTTGAAGCGGCGGGTGGCGAGGCTTATTTATATGAACTTGCAAAAAATACGCCCAGTGCCGCTAATGTGGTGGCTTACGGAGATATTGTTCGTGAGCATTCGGTATTGCGGCAATTGATCGCGACGGGAACCGATATTGCTGATGGCGCGTTCAATCCAGATGGTCGAGATGTCAAAGAGTTGCTCGATGAGGCGGAACAACGTGTTTTTCACATTGGGGAAGCGCAATCGCGGGGCAGTGGTCCGATTGGTATCGGGGATTTGCTGGCGAGAGCGACGGATCGTATCGATGCGCTTTATCACGCGGGCGAAACCATTACCGGTGTAGCCTCTGGTTTTAATGACTTTGATGAAATGACGGCGGGCTTGCAACCGGGGGATCTCATCGTGGTTGCTGGACGACCGTCCATGGGTAAAACGACTTTCGCGATGAACATTGCCGAATACGCGGCGATCAAAGCCGATTTACCGGTTTTGATTTTTAACATGGAAATGCCTTCCGAATCGTTGGTCATGCGTATGTTGTCGTCGTTAGGTCGTATTGATCAACACAAAGTTCGCACGGGAAAGCTTAAAGATGAGGATTGGCCTCGTATTACGTCGGCGATTGAAATGCTATCGGAAACGAAACTTTACATCGATGACACGCCAGCATTATCGCCCGGTGAAGTACGCGCCCGCGCACGACGATTGGCGCGTGAGCACGGCCGATTAGGATTAATTGTGTTGGATTATTTGCAATTAATGCAGGTGCCCGGATCCAAAGAAAATCGAAGCACCGAAATTTCTGAAATTTCTCGTTCCTTAAAGGCGCTAGCAAAAGAATTAAATGTGCCGATTATTGCCTTATCGCAATTAAATCGTAGTTTGGAAGCGCGAACCGATAAACGTCCGGTGATGTCGGATTTACGCGAATCGGGAGCCATTGAGCAGGACTCGGATTTAATTGTTTTTATTTATCGTGATGAGGTGTATCACGAAGACACGCCGACAAAAGGTCAGGCGGAAATTATCATTG
>CAYGED010000073.1:0-6247 GCA_964348555.1 uncultured Coxiellaceae bacterium | reverse complement strand
GTATAAATAGACAATAAGGAAATTAAATGCGAAATGTCACCATAGCCATTGATACCCGCAGGACCAAAAAAAATAAATAAAGTCAATGTAACTAATATAAACAATAAGGATCGAAAAAATAAACTTGACGGTAAATTTGCGTATGCATGTGGTAATGCCGTGCTGTAAAAAAACCAAATACTGTAGCAAATGGGATATCCAAAAACAGTCATTAACCACCACGGCGAAATTGACAATGCTGAAACGATTTCATGCATGTCTCCATGAGTGGCAAAAGTACGCGATGGAACATAATCAATGAAATTACCTAAATTCATTACGGCTAACCAAAGAAAGAAATAATAATATAGACTGCTATGCTTGGATTTAGGATACAGCGCAATCACCGAAATAATAAATAATAAGACATTACCAATGCCAAAACCCGTAAAAGCAATAAAAGCCGCTGCCCATGGATGCATAGTCGAAAAACTAGCGTAATTAACATTCTCACTGACTTGTTGAAGCAATAGAAGATTAGCCCAGCTGGCGTCGCCATAATGTAAAGCTAAAGGATTTTGTTTATATCCTAGAATCCAAGCACTAAAAGAATGACAATATTCATGAAAAAAATAAGCAATGGCGTGAGTAATAAGAAAGAATAGGGGGGTTAGAAGTATTAGCATCCATCTCATCTTGTTCTCCTGAAAATTATTTGAGTAACTTTAGGTATTCATTTCCCAATCGGTATTTTCGGCCTTTGTTAGAAGCGTCAACCATTTTTAAAAAACCATCTTTGCTCCATTTTGCACAAAGCGCTGCACTGGTACGAGGTTTAAAGGCAAAGAGTTCACCGATTTGGCGGCTGGTGACTGTTTCAAATTCTTGAAATAGTGCAAGGGATCTTCGTTGTCTTGGATCCAGTTTTTTAAGTAATTTGCTATGATCAGCATAGCCTTGTTGGTTTGCTTCGTCCATTCGTTTCAAAACATTTTCAAATGAAATAGTCATGCCTTCGATAAAATATTCAATCCATTTTGTTATGTCAGTTTCAGCTCGTCCCATGTAATAATTATGAGATTCACCAATGCTAAGGGATTCATAATAAGCACCTAAGTTTTTTGCATAATATTCTTCAAGTGAATACAGTCCTTTTAAATCATAGCCTCCTAAATGCAAAATAAAAGTAGTCAAGAGTCTTGCGGTTCTACCGTTGCCATCATAATAAGGATGAATGGTTGCAAATTGATAGTGGGTGATTGCAGCTACGAGGGGGCAGGGTAATTCAGTATTTTTATTAATCCAAGCAAGCAGGCCTTGCATAAGCCCTTTAACATCCTTAGCTTCAGGAGGCATATAAACGATCGTTCTCGTTCGGGCATCACGAATTACATTTTGACCGTCTCGGTATTGTGTCGATTTTACCTTAGTTCTGCCATTTGCCATTAGCAGTGCATGAAGTGTCTGAAGTATTTTTTCCGTGATATTTACGCCTTGTGCCACCCATTTTTCTACTTGTGTCAGAGCAGCATAGTAAGCTTTGACTTCGCTTTCATCTCGTTCGCGTCCAGGAAAATGGTTTTTATGGGTTAAAACCTCTTCTACTTGGTCGGGATTCAGTCTGTTGCCTTCAATCATGGTTGAATAATGGGTTGTGTAAAGACGAGCAGTTTCCCTAAGTGAGCTAAGTACTGTTGGGGTCAAAGGGAGGTGAAGCACCTTTTCTTTAGTGGCTTCGATGCGCATTAAGTCCTTGGTGATTTTGGGGGTGATCGTGTACGGTGGATCGAATTTTATCTGCATCTTGCCTGCACTTTATCTGCATGAGTAATGTGGTATATTATGCAGATAAAATGCAGATAAAGCAAACTAGGAGTTTAAGCAAAATTATTGATATGAATGTTAGGAGGGGGGGCGTTGAAAATGGAATAAACCTTAGCATCCATCGTGATTTTCAGGTATATTTCTCATAATGATTAGACCGTTAGCCTTGTACGTGGGTCTTCGTTATACGCGGGCCAAACGTCGTAACCACTTTATCTCCTTTATTTCTTTAGTTTCCATGCTGGGGATTGCATTGGGAGTGGCTGTGCTCGTCACCGTGCTTTCCGTGATGAATGGATTTGACTATCAAATACGCCACCAATTTTTTTCAATTGCGCCTGAAGTGACGATACTGTCAGGCAAAAACGTGAATACTTTTTGGAAAAGTCTCCAAACGCAAGTGCAAAAACTCCCTCAAGTGGTTGATTCAGCCCCTTTCGTTTCGGGCACCGGGATGCTGAGTAACCAAGGGGTTGTCAATGGCGTGGAGATGCTGGGGATTCTTCCGAGCGAAGAGGCAAAAATTTCTGAGCTTGCTCAGAAAGTCGTTGCCGGTAATTTAACTAGCTTAACCTCGGATTCTTACAACGTGATTCTCGGCCAAAAATTGGCAGAGCGGATGGGTTTATTTGTTGGAAATAAAGTTACCGTTTTTACACCACAAGCGACGACCACGCCGTTGGGAATCCTTCCTCAGTTTCGCCGTTTCACCGTGAGCGGGATTTTTGATACAAAAGGTGGATTTGGCTTTGACACATCAGTGGCTTACATTAACCTTCAGGACGCACAGCGATTATTTCCTCCTGGACAAGGCACGAGTGGGTTGCACATCAAATTAAAAAACATTTATACCGCACAATCCGTTACGGCTCAGCTCGAGCGTATGTTGTCGGGTGGTTTTCTTGTGACGAATTGGACGGAAGAATACGGCCCATTTTTCAGTGCGATCTCAATGGAAAAAACGATCATGTTTGTCATTTTACTCTTAATCGTTGCGGTTGCCGTATTTAATTTGGTGGCGACACTGGTGATGGTTGTCAACGATAAGCGCGCAGATATTGCGATTTTACGCACACTGGGTGCGAGCCCTCGTACCATCCTATCAATTTTTGTGATTCAAGGCGCTGTGGTTGGGTTGATTGGAACGATACTTGGAGTGATTGGTGGTGTCATTTTGGCGTTGAATGCAACGGCGATTGCAAATGGAATTCAGTCATTGTTTCATGTGCAGCTCATTAAATCGTCCGTATTTTTTGTTGATTATTTACCTTCTCAGTTGCAATGGATGGATGTGGTGAATGTATCCATTATTGCCTTTGTATTGAGTTTAGTGGCGACGCTTTATCCAGCGTTTATGGCATTCCGCACTCAGCCAGCAGAGGCATTGCGTTATGAATAACGAACTTCCGATTCATTGCGAAAATTTGAGTAAAACCTATGTGGAAGGTGAGATTTGCGTGCCGGTGTTGAATGGTATTAACTTTTCCATTGCAGCAGGTGAACGCGTGGCGATCGTGGGCATGTCAGGTGCTGGAAAGTCCACATTTTTGCAATTGCTCGGTGGTTTGGACAAACCGAGTCAGGGTCGGGTTTTTATAGCTGGGCATGACATGACGAACATGAGCGAGCGTGAAAAAGGGCATCTTCGTAATCGGCATTTAGGCTTTGTTTATCAGTTTCACCATTTGCTGCCAGAATTTAATGCGCTGGAAAATGTGTGTTTACCTTTGTTGATACGTGGCATGAAACCGAAAGATGCGAAAGAGCGCGCGTTATTTTACATTGAACGAGTCGGTTTAATAAACCGACAGATACATCGCATCGGTGAATTATCGGGTGGAGAGCGGCAACGAATTGCCATTGCTCGCGCACTGGTAACCGAGCCGCGTTGTGTGTTGGCCGATGAACCCACGGGGAATTTAGATCAATTGACCGCACATCACATTGCAGAATTATTATTGGAGCTCAATCAATCGCTCAACATTAGCTTCGTGATTGTCACGCACAATTTAACCTTAGCCGAGAAGATGAATCGCGTTTTGTTGTTGGAAAAAGGGAGTTTGCAATCTAAAGGTGGGGAGGGTTACCGCTGAAACAATCAAGCCGTTATTTTATTGAGCGTTACGAGGGCGGCGAACGCGCAATCGTGGTTCACATTCATTTTTTCAAAAAAACACATCCTGGAGCGCTTGATGAATTTAAAGAACTCATTGCATCCGCTGGCGCCAGTGTTTTATCCGTCATCACGGGAAAACGCACCGTCCCCGAAGCCAAATATTTTATTGGCACTGGAAAAGCAGAAGAAATTCAAATAGCCGTTCGTGCTTTGAAAGCAGACCTAGTGATTTTTGACCACGAACTCAGTCCTGCTCAAGAGCGAAACCTTGAGAAATTATTTCAATGTCGTGTCGTCGATCGCACCGGTTTAATTCTCGATATTTTTGCGCAACGCGCGCGAACGTTCGAAGGAAAATTGCAAGTGGAATTGGCGCAATTAAGCCATTTAAGCACGCGATTAGTTCGTGGTTGGGAACACTTAGAGCGCCAACGAGGTGGTATTGGTTTACGCGGCCCTGGCGAAACGCAGTTGGAAACGGATCGTCGTTTGTTAGCAACGCGCATCCGATCGATACATAAACAACTGGAAAAAGTTGAAAAACAGCGCGAACAAGGTCGTCGCTCGAGAAAACGGGCTGAGATTCCCACGGTTTCTTTAGTGGGTTACACGAATGCGGGTAAATCAACGTTATTTAATCGACTGACCCATGAAAATATTTATGTGGCAGACCAACTGTTCGCCACTCTCGATCCGACCTTGCGGCGTATTACTTTACCGCCTTTGGGGAGAGTCATTTTGGCGGATACCGTGGGATTTATTCGAGATTTGCCACATGATTTAGTGGCTGCGTTTCGTGCCACCTTAGAAGAAACTTGCCAAGCTGATTTGTTATTACACGTCATTGACGCAAGCTCAATATACTCGAACGATTTGATTCATGAAGTTAATAAAGTGCTTTTAAAAATTGGTGCTCATGAAGTGCCCCAATTGCAACTGTACAACAAAATTGATTTGCGTGAGGGTGCAGAGGCGCGCATTGATTATGATGAGCACGATCGTCCATGGCGCGTTTGGTGTTCAGCGTTAACGGGTGAGGGGATGAGTTTAGTGCAGCAAGCCATTGTTGAGTTGCTTGCGGATACTATTTTGGATTGCGAAGTGGTTCTGGGTGTTGAGGAAGGGAAGATTCGATCTGAGCTATACCGTTTGGATGTGGTTAAAAGCGAAAAACAGGATAAACACGGGAAAAGCCACCTTCGGTTAGCGATACAGCGCAAAGATTATCAGGCTATTTTTATGGCAAAGGAAGAAAGCAACAACTGACTTGCGTGATTGATAGGGGGCTCGTAGAATGTTCTTGGCCTGCAAATCATAGGAAATTATGTTTATGGGAAAAAGTATCGTTGTTTTAGGAACCCAGTGGGGCGACGAAGGGAAAGGAAAGATTGTCGATTGGCTCACCCCCAAAACGGCCGCCGTCGTTCGATTTCAAGGCGGTCACAATGCGGGGCACACACTGATCATTGATGGGAAAAAAACGGTATTGCGTTTAATACCTTCAGGTGTGTTGCACGATGGTGTTTTTAGCTTGATTGGGAACGGTGTGGTGGTTTCTTTAGAAGCCTTGTTGGGTGAAATGGGAGAGCTGGAATCGAACGGCATCCCCGTGATGGAACGCCTGCGCATTAGCGCTGCTTGTAATTTACTTTTACCTTATCACGTGGCTTTAGATAAGGCGCGTGAGATAGCATTGGGGGAAAAGGCAATTGGTACCACTGGACGCGGCATTGGCCCTGCTTACGAAGACAAAGTCGCGCGTCGTGGTATTCGTGCGATGGATTTATTTCATGAAGATAGCTTGGCAGAAAAACTAAAGCAGTTGTCAGATTTTCATAATTTTCAGCTAAAACATTACTATCAGCAGCCAGAAATTCCTTATAAAAAAGTATTAGAACAGTTATTGGAATTTTTTCAAAAAGTTAAGCCTATTATTGGTGATGTATCCGCTTTGCTGGGTGATTTGCGTCGCCAAGGTAAAAATCTTATTTTTGAAGGTGCGCAAGGTTCGTTATTAGATGTGGATTTAGGGACTTATCCCTATGTCACGTCGTCTAATACCACTGCGGGTGCTGCTGCAACCGGGAGTGGATTTGGGCCACTGTATTTTGATCGCGTGTTGGGAATCACGAAGGCGTATGTGACCCGAGTGGGGGCGGGGCCTTTTCCAACCGAGTTGAAAGATGATATTGGCACGAAAATTGCAAAGCGTGGTAATGAATTTGGTTCAGTAACGGGACGCCCGAGACGTTGCGGTTGGTTTGATGTCATTCACATGCGTCGATCTATTCAAGTGAATAGCTTGTCGGATATAGCACTCATGAAATT
>CAYGED010000072.1:0-6270 GCA_964348555.1 uncultured Coxiellaceae bacterium | reverse complement strand
ATTACAATGACCCCATTCCTGGGACAAACAACAAACCCAGAAAAGCACGTGGCATTTATTATTTCGGCAACAACCTAAAAACAAAAGAAGAATTGTGGTTTAGCAACGAAGACATGCGAACCCACGTCTTAATATTCGGCTCTACGGGTAGCGGTAAAACGGAAAGCATGATATCGATGGCCTACAATGCCCTGTTACAAGCCAGCGGATTTATTTACGTGGATGGTAAGGGTGACAACTCACTCTATTCTAAACTTTTCTCCATGGTCCGCACCATGGGACGAGAAGACGACTTGCTCCTCATCAACTTCATGACGGGTGCCAGAGACATTATTGGCCCTCAAGAAAAACGACTATCAAACACGCTTAACCCTTTTGCCAACGGCTCTTCCAGTATGTTGGCTCAGCTCGTGGTGAGCATGATGGATAAAGCATCCGCGACACCCGATGGCGATATGTGGAAAGGCCGAGCGATTGCTTTCACTGAAGCGTTGATGAAAGTGTTAGTGCCCATGCGTGATGCTGGACACATTCTCCTGGATGCGAATGTCATTCGAAATTATTTCCACTTACCCAAGCTTGAAGCGATTGTCGTCGACAAATTATTTTTACGCGACGGCGAAGAGCCCATTAATTTAGAAAATTATCCCCGAGCGATCGTAGAACCCATTGAAAACTACGTGCTCACGCTACCCGGTTATAACAAAGAGAAAAAAGGCAAACAAGTTTCTCAAGTACTGGAGCAACACGGCTTCATCACGATGCAATTGGTGCGTGTTTTTACGTCGTTAGCCGATACCTATGGCCACATCATGCGAACCAATTTAGCGGAAGTGGATTTGAAAGACGTCGTACTCAATCGACGTATTCTTTGCGTATTATTACCGGCACTCGAAAAATCACCGGATGAATTATCCAACTTGGGTAAAGTCATTGTATCCACATTACGAGCCATGATGGCTTCTGGTCTGGGTGAACACGTGGAAGGTGAATACTCGGATTTAATTACCTCAAAACCCACGAACGCGAGAACACCCTTTTTATGCATCTTAGATGAATATGGTTATTACGCGGTAGAAGGTTTTGCTGTCGTTCCAGCACAAGCGCGTTCACTGGGATTCTCGGTTGTGTTTGCAGGACAAGACTTACCCGCTTTCCAAAAAGCATCAAAAGAAGAAGCGCTTTCGATCGGCGCAAACACGAACATTAAAATCTGCATGAAACTCGAAGATCCAACCGAAACCTGGGATTTCTTCATGAAATCCGCGGGTGAATCTTACGTGACACACGTTGAAAGCTTCCAAGTCGATCAAGGCAGCGTCCTCGGTACGTATCAAGACGCGCGTGGTGCGCGAGTTGAAAAACGAGCACGAATCGACTTATTAGATCTGAAAGAACAATCGCTGGGTGAGGCACACTTCTTCTTCAAATCAAAAATCGTGCGCGGTAAGTTTTTCTATGCCAACCCAAAACCGGTTAAGCGCATGCGTTTAAATCACATGCTTAAAATCGACGATCCACCCGATTCCGAAGTCAATAAATTAATGAAATCGTATACGCAATTTGACACTTTAAAATCGAATGGCACTGTTTTTGCTGATACCGAAGCCAGTAACGAGGAAGTGGATCGACTATCAACGGTGTTCCGTGAGAACACCGCGCTAGCGCCGTTGGACTGCTCGGTTACAGCACTTCGGAAATTCTTTACAAAAACGGATATTCCCGCTTCATTTTTTGATGAAGTGACGAGTACTACCGAAGTGGATCATCTTAGCGTATTCACGCCGCTACGGCTCAGTGCGCATCTAAAAGAATTAGTTCCATCCAGTAACTTGGATGCCTTTCGTCAACCTTTATTAAATCGCGCCGACACACGTGATCAAATTGAATATGTACAACGCTTATGCGGAAAATCCAGCCAAAAAGCCATGAACATTGCCATTGAGCTCATCAGTGATATGGAAAAAGGAACGCAATATCCACCCGAAGTGAAGTTTTCGGACACACAGGCGGAAGTGGAGTTAGTACCCGCACTTGAATCCATGATTCAAGCAATCGCATTGAAAAAACAAGAGGCCGCTAAGAGCGAGGATACGAAAAAATAATTTTTACTATCGCATTAAGAAGAGATTAAGAAATAGAGATAACTTATGATGAAAAAAATAATGTTAGTGCCGATTCTGGGTATTTCACTGCTGCTCTGTGCTTGCAGTGAAAAAATTCATGATCAACCAGCACCCAAACCAAGCTTAAGCGAGCTGCGCCATCGCTACATCGCCGATTTGCGTGACGAAAACGTTCAGGTGATTCACGTGGGTGAAACGATGCGCGTTGTGTTGCCGTCGGACAATGCGTTTCAACCCAACTCGGCCAACCTGACTAACGCTTATCGACCTATTCTGCACACGATTGCGAAGTTAATTAAAACCTACGAAACCGTCAACGTTAAAGTTGCTGCTTACAGCGATAACGTAGACTCCCTATCGCGACAACAGGCTTTGACAACACGACAAGCACAAGTCATTGCAAGTTATTTATGGGCACTTAATATCAATGCTCGTTTAACTTATGCCGTTGGTTACAACCGCGAAAATCCAGTTGCTTCGAATGGCCACTCAGGTGGCCGCGCCGATAATCGACGCGTTGAAATTAGCTTTAGATTTTATCCACCACAAACTGATTTGTAATACGTTATGACTATTGATGCTGAACAATTAGAATTAGAAAAAAATAATCTGTATCGCGACAGCTATCGCCTCATCATGCGTGTACTGTCTGGGCTGGTGGTGATGAGTGTCGCGCTCGCGGTCATCTTGGGATACCAAATCATTAATACCCCGCAATCAAAATATTTTGC
Organism: uncultured Coxiellaceae bacterium; assembly: GCA_964348555.1. Classification (GTDB taxonomy): domain Bacteria; phylum Pseudomonadota; class Gammaproteobacteria; order Coxiellales; family Coxiellaceae; genus CAMTUH01. Next base: position 3,413 of record CAYGED010000072.1, on the reverse strand, counting down.
CACAACAACCACGGGTGAGGTCATCCCACTGCAATCGTTAAGCATGCCGGTTGTGACCAATACCTATTTACTGCAGTGGGCTGAACTGGCCACACGTGCTTGCTACAATCTCGACTTTCTACATTATGACAAGCAGCTCGCCAACGCTGAGACTTATTTTACACCCGATGGATGGACCTCTTTAAATGCCGCGCTAAATGCATCGGACGTTATCAACTCTTTACAACAAAACAAATTATTTATGTCCGCCGTCGTGAGTGGCCCACCCGTCATTCTTGACCAAGAAGTCATTCATGGCCGATACACCTGGCGAGTTCAGCTCCCCTTACTCGTCACGTACACCAGCGCCAGCGAAGAGCATAAATCACAGTTTACGGTGACGATGGACATCATGCGCGTACCGGTAATCGATGCAGTAAAGAGCATACAGATCAACAATTTTAGTGTGTTTAGAGATTAATATGTCGAAAAATGTAGGTGAAGGACTAAAATTAATTATCTTGAGAAACGCGTTCTATCGCGACAACTATCGTCGCGCTATATTCGTGTTGCTGATCATTTTACTCATTAACTGCGTATTAGTCGGTTTGATTGTTTACAAATGGTCTCACCCCCCGCAACCCGAATATTTTGCTACCACACCCGATGGCCGAATTATTATGCTGCACCCACTCTCAGATCCTGTCGTTCCAGATGATTTTGTGCTGCAGTGGACAACGAATGCTGTCCAACAAGCTTTTAGTCTCGATTACATCCATTGGCGAGAACAATTGCAAACGGCATCAAACAATTTCACGACCGACGGATGGAAATGGTTTTTAAACAGCTTAAAGAGCACCAATAATTTAAAAACACTGATCGATTTACAATTGGTTTCCAGCGCAACTGTCACGGGTTCTCCGCAGGTGGTTGAGAAAGAAGTCATCGGCGGGCATTTCGCATGGAAAATTACAATGCCTTTATTAGTGACCTACCAGGGCGCAGGACACAATATCAATATGCCCATGAATGTCACTTTAATCGTTGTACGTATGCCAACAAAAGACTATCCGCAACGTATCGCGATCAATAACTTTTTGGCCCAAACCATCAGCCCCAATGCATTGGCGATGCCATCATCTTAGGTGAAGGTTCGGAAACGGAGAGAAATATACCGCTCGCCAATGAAGAGGCGAATATATTGAGGAAGCGAGCGGTATATCCTGTAAGAATGCTCGAGCGCGAAGTAAATTCGCGCTCGAGCACCAAAGGGGAGAATCACGATTCTCCCCTTTGGAAACCCCATCGTGTAAGGTCACTTGAAAATGCGACTTCGCATTTTCAAGTGAAATAGGTATATATAACATGAAAACTAAGAGAAAAATGATGATGCTAAAAAATTTATTTCTATTAACGCTCATCGGTTCAAGCCTAGCCGCCACGACCGCTTTTTCTGACGTGAATTATGGTATTCAACCTCAAGCGTCAACGGTTAACTTGAACCAGTTGCCAACCACTTCCTCAAGCACGACTAACACCAGTGCAAGCACTAACTCGAATTCGAATCAAAACTCGAGCCAACATCAACAAGCGCTCATTAATGCGTTGCTGGCAAAAACAAAAACCAATGCAAGTGTGCAAAATGTATCGAGTCCTTCTGCTCAATCAAGCTCGGCGAACCCGAGCGACACCGGGGTGGGTGACGACGCGTTTGCCAATACCGTGCGAAACATGATGCCATTGACACCGGATCAAATCCGCACGTTGCGATATTTATTCGATCAAAGCCAACGCGCTGCGGCCACTTATCCCGGCATACCACCTCGACCGACTTCCACTTCCGTGCTAGTGAATTTATCGCCGGGTGCTACACCGCCCGTTATTCGATTATCTTCTGGCTTTGTGACCTCGCTTGTGTTTGTTGATTCCACGGGAGCCCCGTGGCCGATTCAAGCCTACGACCTGGGCGACCCACAAAGTTTTAATATTCAGTGGGACAAAAAAGGCAACACGCTGATGGTACAAGCACTGCGTCATTACACATCGGGAAATTTGGCCGTGCTATTAAAAGGTTTGGACACACCGGTAACGGTAACACTGTTACCGGGACAAGACGCCGTTGATTATCGGGTTGATCTGCGCGTGCCTGGATTAGGTCCGGACGCCAATCCCGTTTTAAACGGCTTGCCCGAAGCCGCCAGTCCGCATCTACTGGACATACTCAATGGCATACCGCCTCAAGGTAGCCAACAAGTGACTGTCAATGGCGGTGATTGTGAAGCTTGGGTACTCAATGGAAATCTTTATCTGCGAACTCGTCTCACCGTGCTGTCTCCCGCATGGATATCCACCATGAGCAGCGCAGATGGAACCCACGCGTATGAACTCCAAGAAACACCGGTTGTGCTGGCTTCGCAGCGCGGCCAGTTAGTGAAATTGATAATTGAAGGGTTGTAATATGGTAAATAATTCAAAAAACTTTATTAAAAGTGGCAAGTTCAGAGTAGCTGCTATTGCCGTTGCTGTCGTTGCTATTGTTGTGATGGTTATTTCGATCTGGCATCATCACCTCACGAGCAGCGCATTTAAAAGTTCATCGGCCGTGTCACCGAATCCCTCGATTCAATCCTTACCCGGCGCCGGAAATCCGTCAAATGCCTATGTGTCCACACAAAATATGCAAAATGCTTTGCAGGCAACACAAGCACGACACGATGCCACCAGCTTTGTTCCAACCATCACGCGATCAAGCTTTATCGGATCAACCGACCAATTTTCTCCCAACACACCCATGGTTCCGCAAGATACGCAAACCAGCAAACAATGCCCGATTAAAAAAGTGGTTTACATGTACTCACCAAATCCGGCGAGTTGCGCGCCAGACAATCTTCGACTGGCGAGAAATTCCGGTGTGACGGCAGAAGAGTTATTATGCCAAGCATGTGCTTGCCCTATGTTGCGCCTAGCCGGCTACACGGCCGGCGAATTAAAAGGCGTCGGATATTCGGCAACGGATCTCAAAAAATGTGGATTTCCTATCGCCGCCTTAAAAGCAGCCGGATTTTCTGCCGAAGCACTAAAAAATGCTGGTTTTACCGCCGCGGAATTAAAGCAAGCTGGCTTTACAGCCGGTCAACTGAAAGCCGCTGGCTTTAGTGCAAAAGACTTAAAAGACGCTAACTTCAGTGCACAAGCGTTAAAAGATGCGGGTTATTCTGCCGCGCAATTAAAAGAGGCGGGCTTTAGCGCGGCTGAATTGAAAAATGCAGGATTTAGCCCACAAGCATTGAAAGACGCTGGTTTTACCGCCGCACAATTAAAAGCAGCCGGTATTGAGTCATCGAAATCGATGGATGTCATCTGCAGCGCCGACGCCCTTAAAAAAGCGCGCGCATCAGGGATTTCTTCAACCGAACTAAAAGAAAAAGGTTGCA
>CAYGED010000071.1:0-6408 GCA_964348555.1 uncultured Coxiellaceae bacterium | reverse complement strand
GAATAATGGCTACAGAAGTGATAACGTTCTTTTTCAATCCTAAACCATACTCCTCTGGAGAAATAAAGGGATCTACAAAAGCAATTTTTAGCATACCTTTCTTAAGGTGAGTTATTGATATGTTACCCATGAATTATAGTAACCTCAGTTTTGAATAGCGCATTCTAAATAGAAGTGTGACAGTGTAAAAATGCTATATATTCATGTTTTTTGGAAACTTGAATAGCAAGGAGACTGTCGAATGGGTTAGTATACTCATTTGTCGATCTCAGATCGAGGTCGTTTTTATACATGGCTTGAAACGTGATTGACCATCACGGAGATAGCTAAAACCGGTTGCCAACGCATCGATCAACGCTATACCGAGAGCTGAATCACAATAGTGAACCTGAAGGATACTGACCTAAAACGGCTCAATTGAAAACACAAGAGCGGGCAAATCAAAAACGGCCAAGCAAATTACAAAAAGATGGCGTATTGCGTGATTACGTCGTTAGAAGCTACAAATTTGGTCTTAGAATGCGCCTCCATCGTCGCTTTTTCAAGTGCGAGCAGTATAGACCCGCCCCTCCGATTCCGTTAAGATGAAACCCAATTTAAGGGAGGAAGGCTCACCCATGGAAAACATCGACCTACTCATCACAGCCCAGTGGATATTGCCCATTGCCCCCGAGAACACCGTTTTAGAAAATCACGCGCTTGCCGTAAAAGACGGCCAAATCGTGAATATCCTGCCCCTCGAAGACGCCAAGCAACAATATTATGCCGACCAATACCTCGAATATAAAAGCCACGTTCTCATGCCTGGGTTTGTCAATGCCCACGCTCACACGCCCATGAATTTATTTCGCGGTCTCGCCGATGACCTAAGCTTAATGGATTGGCTACAGCACCACATTTGGCCGGCCGAAAAAGCCATCATGAATGCTAGCGCTGTCGCAGCCGGTACACGATTAGCCATCGCCGAAATGTTGCGCGGAGGCATCACCTGCTTTAACGATCACTATTTCTTCTATGACACCATTGCTGAAGTGGCTAAACAAGAACACCTGCGTGCTTGTGTTGGCCTCGAAGTGATAAATGTCCCCACACAATGGGCGGATACAGAAAAAGCTTATTTGGATCGCGTTAAAAAAGTCATCGCGAATCCCACCCAATCCGATTTAATTACTTATGCGTTGGCGCCGCACGCGCCTTACACCGTGAGCAAAGAAGCACTGCTTGAAATAAAAAAATTATCCGAGCAACATCATCTTCCCATTCACATGCACGTTCACGAAACCAAAACGGAAGTGGAGCAAGGCATTAAAACCTTCGGTAAACGTCCGCTCGAATACTTGCATGAACTCGGTTTATTATCATCTAAATTCATCGCCGTTCACATGACACAACTGACCGAAGAAGAAATTAATCTGGTCGAGCGAACAAAAACAAATGTCGTGCATTGCCCTGAATCAAATTTAAAATTAGCCAGTGGATTCGCGCCGATTGCCAAGCTACTCGCGAAACGCATCAACGTAGCGATAGGCACCGACAGCGCGGCGAGTAACAATGACCTCGACATGTTCGGGGAAATTCGAACCGCTGCACTCACGGCCAAAGCGGTGGGTGCTGACCCGACGCACTTGCCCGCTGCCGAAGCGTTAAAAATGGCAACGCTCAATGGCGCAAAGGCACTCGGCCTCGAAAAAGTCATCGGCTCACTTGAACCCGGTAAATATGCCGACATGATTGCCGTGAATCTCGACTCTTTCCTCACACAACCCATTTACAATCCCGTGTCGCAGCTTGTTTATGCAGCCAACCGTCTACAGGTCTCGGATGTTTGGGTGGCGGGAAAACAATTATTAAAATTGGGCGAATTTACCTGCCTTGACATTGAAAAAACGCTTGAAGAGGCTTTGCGATGGACCCAACAAGCACAACCGTTCAAAAGCCATGCCAAGGTCAGTCATCAACCGCTCTTTTCGGCTACCAAATGAGTCCCCTTAGGGTCTACAATGTAAGAAACGCAGGAAATGACTATGCCTTTTCCTAAAAAAGTCACCGTCGTTGAAGTGGGACCTCGCGATGGTTTACAAAACGAGCCCAACAATATTCCCACCGATTTAAAAATTAAATTCATTAATCAATTGTCGACAACGGGCTTGTCCATCATCGAAGTCACGAGTTTCGTCTCACCCAAATGGATTCCTCAAATGGCGGATCACTCCGAAGTGATGCGCGGCATTAAGCATCAAGCGAATGTTCGTTACATGGCTCTGGTGCCCAATCCACAAGGACTTCAAGATGCCATAGCCGTCAACACACCCATCATCGCGGTGTTCACCGCAGCCTCCGAAACATTTACGCAAAAAAATATCAATTGCTCCATCGAAGAAAGTTTGCAACGCATCACGGCTGTCATCCAACAGGCTAAGAAAAACAATATCCCTGTGCGTGGCTACGTTTCTTGCGTGCTGGGTTGTCCCTATGAAGGTAACATCACTCCCGAGCAAGTGCGCTTTGTCACAGAAAAACTCCTAGCACTCGGTTGTTATCAAGTCTCTTTGGGCGACACGATCGGTGTGGGCACACCACACCAAGCCGCTAATTTAATCGATTACCTCAGTAAAAAAATTCCGCTCGACCGATTGGCCGTGCATTTTCACGATACGTATGCACAGGCGCTAACAAACATTTACGCGTGTTTGGAAAAAGGCATCCAGACTGTCGACAGTTCGGTTGCCGGATTAGGTGGTTGTCCGTACGCACCCGGTGCCGGTGGTAACGTGGCCACCGAAGACGTGATTTATATGTTGAATGGTTTAGGTATTGAAACCGGTGTTGATTTAAATGCCCTCACAAAAGCAGGTCGACTCATTTGTGATTATTTGAAAATTACCCCGCGATCGAAAGTGTCACTCGCCTTGTCGCAAGCCACTTATCGCCATTAGTCACTCGAACAGCGACCAAGGATGCAATTAAAAGCACGCTTTTTCAAATCTTTCTAAACAGGATAGAGGCTGATACCCGTCAGCCTCTAATTCAGTGTAACCCGCAGTTTGTTTTTGGCCGTAGAATCCACCACTCCAGAAAGTAACGCTATTGTGATTGTTCGAAGCATTAAAAATTTTTGATGCATTCTGTGCATAATTTTCAACATCGGTCTCACCTACATTAGTCAACTTCATTCCAGCTGATATAAAGCATTTATTTGCATTCCACCACCAATCTTTGATGTTAAAATGCCAGTAGACAGGAATATTAATCAGCGCCAATCCAAGTGCAGCCAAACCAACCAATAATTCGTTTTTCCAGTCGAATAATCGTATCAGCAAGCCGGAACATCCGTTTAGCATTAATAAGCTATTACCAAATAGCTCCCCCAGAACAAAAACACCCGTTAAATAAACGCCGAAAATTTTTATCATCGTGGGCCACGTTGGATAACTCGAACGAGCCAATCCGCTCTCCGAACTATTCAACCAAGCGTAAAAATTTCGACGTACGTCAGACAGCCTGACTGTAAAGGAATTCAACCCTGGCGTTATCTCTTTGCGTTTCGCCAGCATTTCACAAAATTGCCCGAATAAATAAGTCAGCGCAGAGGGAGGTAAGGTGAAGTTGGTTATGCCATAAATAATATTTTCCCAATAAGGGTTTATTTTTTGATGGGTATCAGGATCGCCCTCATACCAATTCACCAAGTCCAAAAACTTTCGAATCGAATGGGAAGTTCCATAATCGCATAATCCCACAAAAGCAGCCGTGCTGAGAAGACCAATAACTGCTTCCCACCACTTTGGGAAACGTAACTTACCTTCCCACATTTTTGTAAAATTGTCAGCCGCCTTGCGAAAGCGATAAGAAATTGTCGTTCCAAAATTAGCAACAGCACACACAATACCAATAAATAACAACAGCGTTTCATCGTCAGTGAGGTATGCACAAACCGTTACCACCCCGAGAAACGTCGATAGCGAAGCGGCTATCGTCGCAATGACGCCTGAAATATTCATCACCCAACTTCCAAAACGAATGCAACCATTGGCACATTTCCCACGACTTGCCTTCGCTGTCGCCTCTTCAGGCTTATGAAACCAATTTGACACCATGTTATAAGTAGAAGGGCCTCGAGTAAGCCCGTTCATGTGACCATCTGCAAAGACACCATAAACAATCAAAAACACTCGAAGCCAATCTGGAACTTTACTCACAACAGAATCATATAAAAGATAATCTTTGTTAAAAAAATAATCCTCCATTCCATACAAACGCAGGCCCGATGACGAGAGAACTTTTAACAACACCAAAGGTATGGCAATAACATGGATGCGGAAGCGTTTGTAAAATGACTCAGCTTCCTTTGGGTAAACGTAAACCGTTGCTTCGCCCTTCTGAATGAGAATCAGTGTTTCAAATTTAGATTTGGCACTGGACTTAGCATTATCTCTGGTAAAAAGAACCCCCTCTCCATTGCTAGAGGAATGCAGTTCATTTGTCTTGTGGGAAGTTCCCTGACCCCGCTCATTATTTCTCATAATACTCCTTACTGACCCGTGGCCCCCTACATTATAACCGCAGACGTATAAGAGTTTTGATCGCCCGTGTAAAAAGTCGCGAAAATAATACTCTCTTAAGGAGAGGGATGGCTTGCGGAACTCATTCCTAATGCCATAATAAGGTTTATGGAACTCAATGAACGATCTCAAGCGCTACTGGAACGGCTAGCGGACGGCGAATTTCACGCGGTTGAACAGCTGAGCCAAGACTTTACCCTCTCCAACAGTGATATCGCCCTCGCCATTGCACAACTCACCAAGGCCGGCGTTCCAGTGGAGTCTGTGTCTAACCAGGGTTATCGCATTCCTCACGGCATTCAACGGCTACGCAAAGCAGCCATTGAAAACCAACTGAAAACAAGCATAAAAGAAAAGCTTGATGATATTATCATTCTCGCTCAAACCACGTCCACGAACGATTACTTGCTTGATCTCGCCAAGAAAGAGCACACCAAAAATATCGCTTGCTTCGCAGAATACCAAAGCGCAGCCCGAGGCCGACACGGACGACCGTGGCTTGCGCCTTATGGCACCAATGTCTATTTTTCTCTGCTTTGGCATTTCAAAAAAACCCCAACGGAAATTGTCTCCATCAGTTTGGCCGTGGCATTAGCCGTTGTGATGACATTAGAGCACCATGGGATCCAAAAAGGCCTTAGCGTAAAATGGCCCAACGATGTTTATTGGGCCGGGCGAAAAATCGCCGGGGTATTATTGGAAATGACTTCAAACCCAAAAGAAGGTTGCTCAGTCGTGATAGGGATTGGTCTTAACACACATATTCCCCCTGAACTGGGTCAAACCATTAATCAACCCTGGACCGATATTCACACGATCACCAAACAAAATCCCGACCGCAATCGTCTGGCCGGTTTATTGCTCAATCATTTAATTGAAACTATAGGCGTCTTCAACGAACAAAGTTTAACGCCATTTTTACCGATGTGGCGTGAATTGGATCATCTCATTGGGAAAACAGTCAAACTCGAATCGCAAGGCCATGAGATCATGGGTGTGATGCAAGACATTTCTGAAAAAGGCGAACTGATTTTGCTTTGCGACAACAATCAGGAAAAACGCTTCTACAGCGGTGAACTGAGTTTGCGCATGGTGAAATAGGGCTACGCGCGAAACGTGCCCCGAACGCACCACCGCTTACACACATGCCAAATCGCTGGTGAAATAGAAGCAAAAACAATCAATAACACAATTAAAAAGACATACCGCGAAGCATTTGGTACCAAATTTCCAAGGTAATAACCCATGAGCGTTATCCCAGCACACCAAATCAAGGCACCGGCCACATTGAACATCACATAACGGCGATAAGGCATCTGAACAACCCCCGCAACAATGGGAACAAAAGTTCGTACGATCGGCATCAAGCGACCTAAAATAAGCGCCTTTCCACCGTGTTTTCCATAAAATTTTTCGGCTTGGTCATAATAACTTTTCTTAAACCAAATCGAATCCTTGCGCCGCAAAAGCCAATGGCCCATTTTTTTTCCAAACCAGTAAGCGAAGGTGTACCCCAGAATCGCAATGACCACCAAGGAAGGAACCAAAAAAGCGATGTTAAAAACTTTTTGAGAAGCGAGCAAACCCGCCGTGAAAAGCAAGCTATCGCCAGGCAAGAAAAAACCAAAAAACACACCCGTCTCAAAGAGGATAACCAAAAATATTCCTAAATAACCGATGGTGCTTACCCAGTAAGCAATGTCAATATGGTGAAACATGTTATTTCCTTATTATTTAATTGAGTTTATTCTAGGGTGTTTCTCTGAAGCAATCAACTAGGACTTTACCTCCAAAATTCCCTTTCGAATTTTCTGAATTTTATCGCGAATGACTGCCGCCTCTTCGA
>CAYGED010000070.1:0-6445 GCA_964348555.1 uncultured Coxiellaceae bacterium | reverse complement strand
ATGTACTGGTTGTAAAGCTGTTCTAATAATACGACTTTATTTTTTGAGCTGATAATTTTGGGATAAGATCCATAAATAAGGCGCTCTTCTAAGTGGGTGAGGAATGGCAATTCATTAATACTGAGCGGTAATACCAGTGATTCGATGGATCGGCCAGTCAGGTATTCGGTTATTTTACTTTTGATTTCAAGTTGTGAAGACCCAGTGGCAATCCACTTGTAAGGTAAGTTCAAGTCAATCATGGCTTTTAACAATAAACCAGGATTTTCTAATCGTTGAGCTTCATCAATAAAGATAATGGGTTTACTCAATTTATAGTGAGCGACCAATTGTACAATAAGGCTGGGGGAAGAAAGTTGTTGTCGAATGGTGTCATAGTCACAGTTTAAGTAAAGGAGTTCTTTGAATCGTTTTTGTGAGAGCAGCTGCTTGCAAAGGTAGTTGGCCAGCGTAGTTTTACCTGCCCGACGAGGTCCGATGAGGATCGTCCAAACAGCATCCCACTCCGGATCGAGTAAATAGGATTGTTGGGCTCTATCGACGTAATGTTCGAGTAGTTTGAGTGTAGGGGCAGAGTGGCTTTTGAGCCAGGGATTGAGTGTTTCGATATCGTCTAAAAGAGGGATTGTCAGTGCCATATTAACCTTACTTAAGTTAAGTAGAATTCATATAAGTAAGGATAGTATGAATTTATAATAAGTCAAGTGTATTTTGGAACTGAATGGTAATCAGGCCAAGCCTTAGCCCGGTGTGAAATATCCAGGCTAGGCGTCGTTTATTGCCAATCTTTTTATAGAATGCCTTACGGGAAATACCCTCGCCCGGCCGAGGACAGGCACCCTCTCTCGAAGACTCGGGGCGAGAGGATCATCAATAACTCACATTTTTAATGAAACAGCCCTGCCTAGAAGCACATCCGGACTAGGTCTGCCCTATAAAATGTGGTATAATTCTATGTTCTTAATAATCAAGTAACTTATTGTTTTTTCTGAAGGAATGGGGAGCAGCATGGCTGGAGCAGTGGCGAATGAAATCATCCCAATTACGATTGAAGATGAGTTAAAACAGTCCTATCTCGATTACGCGATGAGTGTGATTGTTGGTCGGGCATTGCCTGACGTCCGTGATGGGCTGAAACCCGTCCACCGTCGGGTCTTGTTTGCCATGCATGAGCTCAAGAACGACTCGAATAAATCCTACAAAAAATCGGCGCGTATCGTTGGTGATGTCATCGGTAAGTATCATCCTCACGGTGAATTAGCGGTTTATGACGCGATTGTGCGTCTCGCGCAGCCCTTCAGCATGCGCTATCTCTTGGTCGATGGCCAGGGGAACTTCGGTTCTGTGGATGGCGATGCGCCCGCGGCCATGCGATACACCGAAATCCGCTTGTCGCGTCTTGCGCACACGCTCCTGGAAGACCTTGAGAAAGAGACAGTCGATTTTGTTCCTAACTATGATGAAACGGAAAAAGCGCCGGTGGTATTGCCCACGCGCATTCCTAATTTACTGGTGAATGGTGCTTCGGGTATTGCCGTTGGTATGGCGACAAATATCCCCCCCCATAATTTAAATGAAATTATCGATGCAACGATTGCTTTGATTGATGCGCCTGATTTATCCGTCGAAAAATTAATGCAGTATGTCCCTGGTCCTGATTTTCCAACGGCGGCGATTATCAATGGCCGTTCCGGTATTGTTCAAGCTTACAAAACGGGTCGCGGACGGATTTATGTTCGCGCCAAAACGAATGTGGAAACAACAAAATCGGGTGGAAACTCAATTATTGTGACCGAGTTGCCTTATCAAGTGAATAAGGCGCGTTTACTGGAAAAAATCGCGGAATTGGTTCGAGAAAAGAAAATTGACGGTATTTCTGGGTTGCGTGATGAGTCGGACAAAGATGGGATGCGCATGGTGATTGAAGTGCGTCGAAGCGATAATCCGGATGTGGTGTTGAATAATCTGTACGCGCAAACCCCGTTGCAAAGCGTGTTTGGTATTAATATGGTGGCATTGGACGACGGTCAGCCTCGCCTCATGAATTTAAAACAATTAATTTCTGCTTTTTTGCAGCATCGTCGTGAGGTGGTAACACGGCGAACCATTTTTGAATTACGCAAAGCAAAAGAGCGTGCGCACATTTTAGAAGGGTTGGGTATTGCGCTGGCTAACATCGACGAAATCATTGCGCTCATTAAAAAATCGAAAACACCCGCCATTGCGAAAGATCAACTCATTGGGAAGTTGTGGTCTCTGGGAACGGTTGAAAAATTATTAGGTAAGTCGGGTAGTGATCGAACACGCCCAGACCAGCTTGCTCCACAATATGGATTGCAGAAAAAAGGCTACGCTTTGTCACCCGAGCAAGCACAGGCGATTTTAGATTTACGCTTACATCGATTGACCGGATTGGAAATCGAAAAGATACACGACGAATATACGTTGATTATTGATCAAATTTCAAAATTAATCGAAATTGTGACCGACCCTGATCGGCTTCACCAAGTCATTCGTCATGATTTGCAAGAAATAAAAGGCCAGTTTGGTGATGAACGCCGCACGGTCATCATGCAAGACAAAGAAGATTTATCCCACGAAGATTTAATTTCCGAAGAAAATGTCGTCGTCACGTTGTCTCACGAAGGCTATGTGAAAACACAATCGCTCACGAGCTATCAAGCGCAGCACCGCGGTGGTCGTGGAAAAATGGCGACAGCCGTGAAGGAACAAGATTTTGTGAAAAACATGCTCGTGGCAAACACGCACGATACGATTTTGTGTTTTTCCACGGCAGGTCGAGTCTATTGGTTGAAGGTCTATCAAATTCCACAAGGCAGTCGTATCTCGCGTGGACGGCCTGTCGTGAATTTGCTTCCATTGGAAAAAGACGAGCAAATTTCAGCTATATTGCCCATTCGCCATTTTGATCATGAGGCGCACGTATTCATGGCCACCGCGCGAGGTTATGTAAAAAAAGTTGCGGTGAGTGAGTTTGAGAGACCACGGACAAAAGGTAAAATCGCTTTAGAATTAAATGAAGGCGATCAGTTGATCGGCGTTGGCATAACCGATGGCGAAAAAGAAGTATTATTGATGACGGATGCTGGAAAAGCGATACGTTTCCATGAAAAAGATGTTCGTGTGATGGGGCGTTCATCTCGCGGTGTTCGTGGAATTAAATTAAAAGCCAATCAATCCTTAATTGCTTTGATTATTCTCGATCCCAAGACTACGATTTTGACGGCGACCATTCTTGGTTATGGACAACGTACTTCGCCTGATGATTACCGAGCGATTGGACGCGGCGGTCAGGGAGTCATGGCCATTCAAGTGAATAAACGCAACGGAAAAGTGGTCTCAGCTGTCCAAGTGTGTGCCGATGATGAAGTGCTGTTGATTAGTGACAAAGGCACATTGGTGCGTACGCGTGCCAACGAAATTTCTCTCTTGGGCAGAAATACACAGGGTGTTCGTTTAATTCAATTAGCGGATGATGAATCATTAGTGGGTGTTGAAGCGATTTCATCGGATGTGATTGGGGAATAATTCATGTCACGGATTTATAATTTTGGGGCAGGACCTGCCACGTTGCCCGAGCCTGTTTTAGAAACTGTAAAAGATGAATTATTCGATTGGCACGGTACGGGAATGTCCATCATGGAGATTTCGCATCGCAGTGAAATGTTCATGAATCTGGCTGCTGAAATTGAAAAAGACGCACGCGAATTGTTAAACATCCCCAATGATTACCAGGTTCTTTTTTTGCAAGGTGGTGCGCGTCTGCAGTTTTCAATGATTCCCATGAATCTGCTTGCTGGTGTGAAAAAAACTGCTTATCTTGATTCGGGTATTTGGTCTCAGCAGGCAATCGAAGAGGCCAAACGCTATTCACAGGTCCATCTGGTTGCCAGCGCTGAAAAAGATAAATACCAGCGTATTCCTGATCAGCAATCGTGGGACGTCATCAAAGACGCGGCTTATTTTTATTATGTTGATAATGAAACCGTGAATGGTTTGGAGTTTCCATTTGTTCCCGAGACAAATTTGCCATTGGTTTCGGACATGTCATCGAATTTATATTCTCGACCGGTCGATGTATCAAAATTTGGATTGATTTTTGCTTGCGCACAAAAAAATATTGGGCCAGCAGGCTTGACGATGGTGATCATTCGGAATGATTTGTTAAAACGAGCGCCCTTGGAGATGACGCCAAGCATGTTAAATTATGCCATCCACGCAAAGGAAAAGTCACTGTGGAATACGCCATCCACATTTGCTTGGTATGTGGCGGGTCTTGTGTTTAAATGGTTAAAATCACAAGGTGGCTTGTCTATTATGGACCAAAACAATAAACAGAAGGCCGAGAAATTGTATCGTTTTATTGATCAAAGTGATTTTTATCATAATTCAATTGATTCGAACTATCGTTCGCGAATGAACGTGATTTTTACCTTGGCTGACGAAAAACGAAATGATTTATTTTTAAAAGAAGCCAAAAAGAATGGTCTTGGAGGCTTGAAAGGCCATCGATTATTGGGCGGCATGCGAGCTAGCATTTATAATGCGATGCCTGAAAAAGGCGTAGACGCATTGATTCATTTTATGCAGCAGTTTGAAAAGACGCATGGATAAGGTGGTGGATAAGCGAAGTGTAAGATGGATTACAAAATTTCTTCCACAGAAGGTTTAAACGGGGAAATTTCAGTTCCAGGCGATAAGTCGATTTCTCATCGTGCGTTAATGCTCAGTGCCATTGCAGACGGACGCTCGCAGTTAAATGGCTTTTTGATGGGATTGGATAATCTCGCGACACTGCGAGCCTTTCAACAAATGGGCGTGATGATCAATACCATCGATGATGAAAATATTGTTCTTGTCGATGGCGTGGGATTAAAAGGTTTGCGAATGCCAAATGTCGTTTTAGATTTGGGAAACTCTGGAACGGCTATTCGCTTGTTCGCGGGTTTATTAGCCGGACAATCCTTTGACAGTGTGCTAACCGGCGATGAATCGCTTCAGCGTAGACCGATGAAGCGAATCACGGAGCCGCTCACCATGATGGGTGCACAGATTGCAATGTCCAGTCAAGGAACTCCGCCGTTAAGCATTAAAGGTGGGCGGCAACTGAAAGGCATTAAATACGTGCTGCCGATTCCCAGCGCGCAAGTAAAATCGGCTGTTTTACTCGCCGGATTGTATGCCAGTGGTAAGACCTGTGTTGTTCAGTCCACGCCGTCGCGAGATCATACTGAGCGGTTACTGAAAGCGTTTTCGTATCCCGTGTACATCAATAAAAATACGATTGGTGTGTCGGGCGGCGTCCCTTTGAAAGGTACAACCATTGATATTCCGGGCGATATTTCTTCAGCAGCTTTTTTTATGGTTGCCGCGACAATAACCCCGAAATCTTCCATTATGATTCGTAACGTGGGATTGAATCCGACGCGCATCGGTATTTTAAATTTGCTGAAAATGATGGGCGCCGACATTGAAACGACGAATTGCATTGAAAAAAATGGCGAGCCTGTTGGTGATATCGTTGTTCGCCATGCAAAATTACAGGGTCTTACCATTCCAGCCGACCAAGTTTCTTTATCGATTGATGAGTTCCCCATTTTATTTATTGCAGCTGCCGCAGCGAGTGGTAAAACGATTTTACGAGGTGCGATGGAATTGCGAGTTAAAGAGAGCGATCGGATTGCGACAATGGTGATGGGGTTGCAACAAATCGGCGTGAAAGCGGAGGCTTTGGTGGATGGGGTGGTTATCGACGGTGGACCGATAAAGGGAGGCGAAGTCCGTAGCTTTGGGGATCACCGTGTGGCCATGGCGTTTGCTATAGCCGGCAATTTGGCAAAAAATCCCATTATCGTGCGCGATTGTGAAAATGTGCAGACCTCGTTTATGAATTTCGTTGAGCTGGCGAGCGAAGTTGGAATGAACTTAACTACTATTTATTGAGCGAAAATGTCAAAAAGCCCCGATACATTAGCACCGGTGATTACCATCGATGGTCCAAGCGGATCTGGAAAAGGGACGGTGAGTCTTTTGTTGGCAAAGTCCTTGGGATGGCACATGCTCGACAGCGGTGCGATTTATCGAGCGGTGGGTTGGGCGGTGCTTCATTATAAAATCGTGCCCGAGGATTTGCCTGCCTTGGAGCGTATGCTGAAACGCATGCATATTGTGGTTGAAGAGCCTAAACCTTTGGGGGAGGGTCGGGTGTTTTGTGATAACCACGATATTACCTTGGCCATACGCGAGGAGGCTTGTGGACTTATTTCCTCAACCATTTCGGCGTTGCCGATCGTCCGCCAGGCCGTGCTTCAGTATCAGCGTGATTTTCGTCGCCCGCCGGGGCTCATTGCCGATGGCCGGGATATGGGAACCGTGGTGTTTCCAAACGCTTCCTTGAAGTTTTTTTTCAAGGCGAGCCCAGAAG
>CAYGED010000069.1:3026-6460 GCA_964348555.1 uncultured Coxiellaceae bacterium | reverse complement strand
TTCCGCTTCGTTGATTAACATACATCATCAATTCCCGTGACCCACTCCATGCTGCATTGGCATTATTATTATCAAGGCTATCTGCAGCAATACCGAGCTTAATCCCCTCATCCATCGCTTCAACCGATCCACTTCGCGCAGCATAATGGAAGGCAGTGGCGCCTGCATTATCGACAGAATCGAAAGGGATTCCTAACTCAATTGCATACACCATGCCTTTCACTGAACCACTCAAAGCCGCTAAAAGGAATATATTCGCACCACCAGCACCGACAGTGTCTTTTGGAATCTTCAAAATTTCAATCGCGTATTTCATTGCCTCAACTGATCCGCTGAGAGCAGCATAATGCGATGGAGTGTGCCCATCAATATCTGCAGCGGTTGTTGAAATTCGCCATGAACCCGTACCATTTGCTATCGTCCACAAATTAAATAAGTTCATTCCGCTTCGTTGATTAACATACATCATCAATTCCCGTGACCCACTCCATGCTGCGTAATGCATCAGGTTTCGGCCCAGTGAATCACAACTGGTAATAGGAATCCCAAATTCTTTTTCAACACATCTAACCGCCGTTATTGATCCGCTTAAAGCAGCCATGTGCAATGGGTTTGCACCTTTCCAATCACGCAATTTATTTAATGGCGTTTGATCAGTGGGTTTTTCATCCATCCCCTTCTCTTCTTCAGGCAGCTCCATGGAATCTGAGGAATCATCGGAGTTTTCATTCAGTGAAATATCATGTATTGAAGCCCTCAAGGATCTTTCATCCTTCCAGTGCTTAATCGCTTCCGGGTCCCCCGTTAAGCAATAAAGTTGCCAATCTTTAAGCCAATACCTGTCCGAATAGGGTATTTTCAATAATCCGGCATAGAGTTTTTCACAGTACTTGCCATTGATCGTTTTTAGTGTCTTTTTGTTAATACCTAATTCGGATAATTCGGAAACGTATCTTTTCCAGAGGTGATTAGTGGGAATCTTTCTACTAAACTTCGCCACGGCGGAAAAATTAGCTAAGTCACGAGGTGGCAGATACTCAACGAGTAATGCAAGCAGGTCATCGGGCAACTTGGAAAGCGATCGGACTGAAGCTGACTGCTTATCTTTGTTTGCTTCACCCTTTTCCTCCCCCGGTGAAGCTGGAAAATCCAGTTTCGCTTGCTTTCTTTTGGGTTCTTTGTTTGCGCTTTCATTGTCTGAATCGGAGGCAGATTCCAACGCTAGCAATTCATCGTCTGACGACGAACTGCCCGTGGAAGTATTCCCCGAAGTATTCGAAAAAAAAGAAAAAAGTCGCATATTAGTTGCCGATTCTACACCCTAATTCTTAAAATAGCCTTAAGAGCATCACTTAAAATTTCATTTGTTAGGGCGATTTCACCGAAAGTTAACCTATTGAACATGAGAATAACCTGAGTTTTGGGTATTTGCTGAATTGATTTAGAATTCACTCTGGTCAAATAATCGATGGATTGGTGTTAGATGTCTCGCCTTATGGCTATTGGCTAAATCACCAAAGTGCGAAAATCCTGACTAATTTAAAAGCAGACATTTTTCATCGTCTTCGGTGTCTTCAATTTCGATACAGCTTTCTTTGGTATCTTGTAACGTATTTGTTGGCGAAGCAAACGTACCTAAATTGCGGATTAAATCTTCAGCAATTTGGTAATCTTCGACATTACGCTGCTGTGCAATACAATTTTCATATCCCTGCCAAAGTGATCTCACGCCAAAAACAGTAAGTACCATAATTCCTCCACCCAAAAAGACTAAGAGAAATAATCCCAATGATTTTATGATATCATCATTCCTTCCACTCGTTGCACCGGTATAAATCATGAATCCTAGAGCTCCGGCAGCGCAAAGACCGTATAAGTAGCATAGGCGCTTTCCTTGCCTAGAAAGAAACTGATTGCGCTGGTGGCGTGCTTGATAAAAAGGCCGCGCGCGTTCTAATAAAGCAGTATCAAGCTTTGCCGCTACGAGTTCTGGATTCTCCTCATACAGATCAGCGGCGCTTTTCCACAAGGGCGTTTGAACATCGATACCAACTATAGCATCACCCCAGCAGTAAGCCTCTTCAGGGCGCGATAAAATTAAATCGCGACGCGGGCCACCATAGTCTTGCGCACGATTAATACTATGTCGAATTTCTCTAATGAGCCTTTCAATACGACTCCTAATCATATTATTTTGATGTTCTTTTTCGTCATTGCTTTCATGACGAATTTCAATCACATTCTCCAGTTGTCGATTTGGTGCTTCAGTCGTCAAAATAGAATCGAAGGCGTCATACTGACCTGATAATAAAAATTGCCGAATTAATACCGGATCACGACCCAAAATCCCGAGCGGCGCGTGCAATTTCTTTTGAGCCGCTAAAAATAGGGTGATACAGGGATACAACAAGAAGACAGATGGACTGCTAACGGATGAGTTGTTGGAATTGTGAGATTGGTAAATGGCAACCACTGCCTGACTCAACAGTTCATAGGCACCCCGCGACACTAAAGCAAGCGTTCCGTAAAGTTCTTTTATTGAAAGAAAATTATAAACTAAACATTCTACCTCGATAGGAAGACACAGAAATAAGCCATTCATTCTCCTGTTATATTGCTGACGTTTGTCACTATCCATCAGAACGTCCCTCGCAATTTTCAATTCCTGGCTTTGCTTAATCCATTGGGCCTCTTGCTGACGACGCTCATCCGCAAGATGGCTTAGTTGCTCTTGATAAGCTACTTGAACTTCTCCCCTGCTACTTTGCTTCGAGACGCTAAGTAATTGATAGTAATTCTTGCTTTTTTTCATGCAAAAATTATACACAAGTTAGATTAACATAATATGAAGCGATATTAACTGATAGCCAAAGGATCAACGCACGCCACTTAATTGATAGTTAATATTTTTTCGAGGTATGTCGAGTCCTAGCCGGACCCATATATGGATATTTTATACCGGGCTAGAAAAGCAAAGCGCTTGGTGATCCTTTGCCACTACGTTACAATCCCAGCACGATCTCAACAAGGCCCCGGTGGCACAGGTGGACAGCGCGATCCCCTCCTAAGGGATAGGTGACCGGTTCGAATCCGGTCCGGGGCACCACGACTTGCTTGGCGCGCAAATTGATTACTTGATAGAAAATTGCTAACGTTAAGAATCTAACCCGCTCCTACGTAAGGAAAAATCATGACCGCTCAAAAAACACGAACCGAAGCAGACAGCATGGGAAAAATTGAGGTCCCCGCCGATCGATATTACGGCGCACAATCCCAACGATCACTCATCCATTTTCCCATTGGCCGCGAAAAAATGCCGCCCGAGCTCATTCATGCGTTTGGGATATTAAAAAAAGCCGCTGCGCTCACCAACCTTGAACTCGGAAAATTACCCAAAGAAAAAGCCGATCTCATTATCCGCGCGGCCGACGAAG
>CAYGED010000069.1:2472-3016 GCA_964348555.1 uncultured Coxiellaceae bacterium | reverse complement strand
CTAACATGAATGCCAATGAAGTCATCAGCAATCGCGCCATCGAATTGACCGGTGGAACCATGGGCAGTAAAACGCCGATTCACCCCAACGACGATGTCAACCTGTCACAATCCTCGAACGACACCTTTCCAACCGCGATGCACATCGCCGTTGCTGTTATGATAACCGAGCAGCTTATTCCTGCGGTGAAAGTGCTTCGAGATACCCTGGCAAAAAAACAAAATGAATTTGCGGACATCATCAAAGTGGGCCGCACGCATTTGCAAGATGCTGTTCCACTCACCTTGGGACAGGAATTTTCCAGTTACGTGTCCCAGTTAGACCACGATTTAGCGGCAATTAATAACAACCTCCCAGACGTTTATCGATTGGCTTTAGGCGGTACCGCCGTTGGCACGGGGTTAAATACACACCCCCAATTTGCGGAAAAAGCAGCGAAACACATCGCGTCGCTCACCAAACTTCCCTTCCGTTCCGCTGAAAATAAATTTGCGGCGATCGCTGCTCACGACGAGCTCGTCTTAATGAGCGGCGTGTTAAAAAC
>CAYGED010000069.1:0-2462 GCA_964348555.1 uncultured Coxiellaceae bacterium | reverse complement strand
GGCCTGTTCATTGATGAAAATCGCCAACGATGTGCGCTGGCTGGCTTCTGGTCCACGCTGTGGAATTGGTGAGCTGAATATCCCAGAAAATGAACCCGGTTCTTCGATCATGCCCGGAAAAGTTAACCCGACTCAAAGTGAGGCGATGTCGATGGTGGCGATACAAGTGATGGGCAATGATGCCGCAATTGGTTTTGCGGGATCGCAAGGTAATTTTGAATTGAATGTTTACAAGCCACTCATCGTTTACAACATCACGCAATCCATTCGTCTTTTGTCGGACACTTGTCACGCGTTTAATGACTATTGCGCCGTTGGCATCACCGCGAATAAAAAACAAATCGAGGATTATTTAAATAATTCGCTCATGCTGGTCACGGCGCTAAATCCCGTGATCGGCTATGACAAAGCGAGTCAAATCGCGAAAAAAGCTTATAAGGATAACACATCCCTCAAAACTGCCTGCCTCGCGCTTGGCTTTTTAACCGAAGCTGAATTCGACAAAGTCGTTGACCCTAAGAAGATGGTGTCGAATTAGCGAATTCGTGAGGATCCATCCAGAAATTAATCCCTCAATTAACCATCTGCTCGGCGCGGAGTTTCTCGACATACTCCAACCACTCGCGAGCTTCTTTGGAGTCCGACTTAAGCGTCGTGGCTTTGCGGAAATGGCACATTGCCTCGTACAAATTACCGCATTCAAAGTAGCACAGAGCTAAATTGTATGAAGAGCTGTACTGCTCACCAAAGAAATGTTGCGATTTCTGATAGTATTGAATGGCGCGAGACCACTCTTTAACAGTATGTAAAAATATCGCCACATCAAAAAATGTATCCCGAGTATTTGGCATAAAATAAAAATTATCCGCAATCTCTTCAATGCGATTTTTAAAATAGCCGAGAGAGGACGCGTCTGCTTTCTCAACATTTTCACACAAATATCGATTCAGCGACTTGAACAAATGCGGGCACCACCGACTCAACGCCAGTGCCGACAAAATACTTTCATAAGTCATTTTTTCATGACCATCCGCCACTTGACGCTGCGTGACAAAATAATCAGCGGGAGTAAATTTTTCCAGCCCTTCTTTTACGGCATAATTAAAGTTTGGCATGTTATCGGATTTAAATCCGGCATAACAAAGCGCTGCCTTGATCCCTTTTCGAGAAGTGGGGAAAAAATACCCTCCATTAAACCGTTCAAAGAAAGCGCCAATCGCATGCATGTTAACCATCATGGAAAAGCTGCCGTGGAAAATCAATTGCGGGAAATTAGACGTCTTGAGATCCTCCATCGAGCAATAACTTTTATCCGCAGCAATTAATAAAAACTTACCATTCGACATGGCCATAATTTTTTTGAAAAATTTAAATGCCACAATCGGAAAGGCAATCGTTTTTCGATCAAGCTCGTTTTTGTACAATCTCAAAATAGAGTCGAAATCTTCATCGCCGTAATAATGATCGTCAATCCGTCTATTCGTGTACTGCATATTTATTTTTTCAAAATCACGAAAGGATCGTGGCGCAACGTTTTCTTTATCCGTGCTCACGGATATCAATGTTTCATGCAGGCCCTGATTGTCTACGTAAAAATAATCTTGTGGGATGCTGTCAAGCAAATAGTTTGCGATGATGACAGGCGGATTAACGAGCTTCACACTGGATTTTTTATCGCCATCTCGAGTTAAGTGAATCTCCTCATCCGCTTCGATATCCAATACAACAAAATCCAAAACACCTTCACGCACGTATTTTTCAAGCGCAGGATGGAAAAGCCAAAATTCAATATCACTGCGAGACAAATCGCTCATCACATACTTAAATTGAATGCCTTTTAAACCCATTTCACTAATGAGCTGACACAAACGCTTCACCGCGTAAAAGCTAAACCTTCCGGAACCCGCCCCCAGTTCCAATATATAAAAAGGCTCGGAGGCTGTTTCTGGGTGCAGCACTCGCCAATCACGGATATAACCAAGAATGATTTGTGCATACACATTGGCAATGAATGGGTTGCAAGTGACGTAAAACGGCACGTCAGTGGCAAAGGCCTTAGGACCTTTTTCTTGAAAATAGTCTCGTTGAAAACGCCAAACACAGGACTCTGATAGGCGTACTTTTTCTTCAATGCTAGTAATATCAATGGCTTTCATCTTAACCTTCGCTGCCAATTAGGGTGGATCCAGTATACTCACTGAACCTTAAAATAATCTTAAGGGCACTGCTTGAAAATAACTGTTTACCCTCATTAATCCCTTCTCCCCAAAGGGGAGAAGGTGGCCTGTCCGCAGGCCGGATGAGGGTTTCTCCTGCAGTGCAGACCTTATTTTCACACTACTGTTGGCAGCAAAGTAGCCCGTATGAAGCAAAGCGAAATACGGGAAATTAAGAAATTAAAAGGGAAGTCATTAGGAATGGGGCCAATTATGGAGAATGAAAATCCGAAAATCCCGTATTCC
>CAYGED010000068.1:0-6463 GCA_964348555.1 uncultured Coxiellaceae bacterium | reverse complement strand
GCTTAACAACCCAAATAGTCTATTTTCGTTTAGTAACCAAGGTCAAAGTAACGAGTCCGACGAGAAACAAGACCAAAATAACAGCACCAAAACAAATCAGCGGGCTGGTGAAGAAAATTGCTTGGTGATGTAACGGGCAAGCAGCACCCTTATTGGCTTAGTGGGCTTCAATAATGAAAATACTCATCATCGGTAATGGCGGTCGCGAGCATGCCTTGGCGTGGAAAGTGTCGCAATCTTCGCAAGTCGCGCAAATTTGGGTGGCGCCCGGAAATGCGGGCACAGCGCGGGAAGCGAAAACGAAAAATCTCGCGATTGAGCCCACGGATGTCAATGCATTGCTTCAATTCGCTCAGCAAGAACGCATTGATTTAACCATCGTTGGGCCCGAAACGGCTTTAGCCGCAGGTATTGTCGACGCTTTTCAAAAAGCCAAGCTCCCCATTTTCGGCCCAACGCAACACAGCGCGCGTTTAGAGACGTCAAAAGCCTTCTGTAAAGATTTTCTGAAACGTCATTCCATCCCTACCGCTCGCTTTGCTACTTTTACTGACGTCAATGCTGCGCTTAATTATTTAGAAACACAAACGTTACCCATCGTCATTAAAGCGAGCGGACTCGCTGCTGGTAAAGGCGTCATCATCGCAAATACGAAATCCGACGCTAAAAATACTATCCGTTCCATGTTGCAGGAAAATCAATTTGGTCACGCAGGAAAGGAAATCGTTATTGAAGAATTTTTGCAGGGCGAAGAATTAAGCTTTATCGTCATGCTCGATGGAAAAAACGCGTTAGCGCTTGCGAGCTCGCAAGATCATAAACGCTTAGAAGAAGGTGATCGAGGACCCAACACGGGTGGCATGGGTGCGTATTCTCCCGTTCCGCGCATGACGACGGAATTACACGATAAAATCATGACGCAAATTATCCGCCCCACTCTCGCCGGACTTCATCAAGAAAATAATGTTTATTCTGGATTTTTGTACGCCGGCTTAATGATCACGGAAAATAACGAACCCCAGGTGCTCGAATTTAATGTGCGACTGGGTGATCCTGAAACACAACCGATCTTAATGCGTTTAAAATCCGATTTAGTGACGTTGATTCAAGCTGCCTTACGGGGCGAACTGGACCAAACATCCATTGAATGGGATAAGCGGAAAGCACTCGGTGTCGTCTTAGCCTCAAAAGGCTACCCCGCTCATTATGAAAAGGGCGATACCATCGACGGCCTAAATAAAATGAACGACCCCGACGTCAAAGTGTTTCATGCAGGAACACAACTTAAAAACAACCTTGTCCTCACCAATGGCGGCCGCGTTTTAACCGTCACCGCCCTAGGCGATACCTTTGAGATGACCAAGCAAAAAGCCTATGCAGCCGCCCAACAGATCCACTGGCCTCATTGTTATTACCGTCGTGACATCGGCTCTCGGGCGAGAGACTAGTCCGGGCTAGGCTGAAAATGAGCACAGTTCCCTGCGCTTCTTAATGCGTATATAATACGCAAACCCGTAAGCATTTAGGGCAATTTTTGAACAATGAACGACATCGATTCCAGATCGGATCATACACTAAACGTTGAAAAAACAATTGGTTATGATAAACGCCTTGATATAGACCTTGGGCGAGAACCCTTAACGCTCTCCCAAGCGCTCCATTTACATGAAGGCAAACAATACGACACTAACCTAAATCCACTGGTGGCAACCGCTTCGACGTTAATCAGCCTGAGTACAGAGATTCGTGAACAACGATGCGAACCGGACTTGGCGGCGACATACGATCTACTGTGTGAAGAAATTACTGCCTTTGAAACAAAAGCTAATGCCGTTGGCTATGACGCCAATGCAATCCTTGCTGCCCGTTATATTCTTTGTGCTTTTATTGATGAAACCATCCTCACCACGACGTGGGGACAACACAGCCGCTGGCAATCGCAAAACTTACTGAATACATTTCAACGCGAAAACTGGGGTGGGGATCCCTTCTTTGCTATCGTGGAGCGAAGTTTAACCGATCCCAAGCGGCATCTGGACCTGCTTGAGCTCAGTTACCTTTGTCTCAGTCTTGGCTATGAAGGAAAATACCGACTCAAACCCAGTGGCCACCAAGATCTTCTGCAGCTCCTGGACCGCTTATATCAACGCATTTGCGATGAGCACGGTGAATTCTCTAAGCGCTTGATTTCCATTAATCCACCCATGAAAAAACCGAAACGCCCATGGCTGAGACTACCTTCTCTCTGGACGATGGCTGGTTTATTGGCTTTACTGTTAGTCGGTATGGCCCTACCCTACCATGTGCGCATCACCAAAATGATAGCGCCACTGAAGCGCACGCTACACAGTCTCTCCCCGGCATCTTTTTCGGCGGAAGTAAAGCATGATTAGCATCAAGAAACTCATCCCACACCGAAGAAAAATTATTCCATTTGATTCACTTCTACAAGCCGTTAGTGAATTACACTCGCGAACCAAAACCGCACTCAAGTTATTAAAAAAACATCGCCCTGCTCGGTGGATAAAAGACAATCGGCCCTGGATTTTCCTACTGGGAAAACCGCGCTCTGGGAAAACATCCCTTGTTGCTCATTCCTCCATGAATTTCATCTCACCACACCTATCGTCTCTCGAACAATCGAGTGAAATAAAACACATCGACTGGTGGTTTAATAACGAGGCCATTATTATCGATCCTGCTGGTGTTTTTTCTTCAGCCCCAACAACCGATAAAGAGAAACAAACGCTTTGGCATTATTTTCTTGATTTAATTAAAACAAAACCAAAAAGTGCACCATACTCTTCGCTCATCATGATCATCGATGCCTGTGATTTATTAAACAGTGAAGCGGAACCCGGCGAACTAGCGGAAATGATCAATCGTTGGATAAACACTTTCGCTTCTCTGAAAAAAAGCTGGCCCATTTCTTTCATCATCACAAAATGTGACAAACTCAATGGCTTTTCTGATTATTTTTCTGAACTCGACAGCGAAGAACGAAAACAACTGCTCGGATTCTCACTGAGGCAACAAGCAGAAAACTCACGTCATCAAACGCCTTTCAAAGAACGTGGCGCAGAATTTATGAATCGTTTAAATGGTCAGCTTCTACAACGGCTCCATCACGAACCTAATCAATCTCGGCGTGCGCAAATCGTGAATTTTACATTTCAAATGGAAAAGTTAATTGACCATTTCGAAAAATTATTGAGCGAACTTCCAGCCCATCCCGGCTTCATATTTAAAGATGTTTTTTTCACTAGCAGTTTACAAACTGGAAATAAAATAAGCTTGTTACGGCCATCCTTGCTCCACTCATTAAAACTATTGAATCCACTAAAGCCAACCACTGTACGACAAAAAGAGTACTTCACCACTCAGTTATTCGATCAGTTAGTGTCCCATCGTCCACTCCGCCCATCACGAGGCAAGATAGCCTATCGGCTTTGCACTTATTTTCTCGCTTTAGCTATCCTAATCGGTGGTTTTTTCACGCTTCATCACGCTTATCGACAAAATGCAAGTGCCATCCGGTTAGCCGAAAATGATCTGTCGACCCTCTCAACCAACACAAGCTGGCTCTTGCAATTAGATACTTTGCAAAAAACGCTGAGTGATCTTCAACACCATGGCGTTAGCCACCATCGGTGGCTTGGTTTCGGCGAGCTCGGATCCGTGAACGCACAACTTCAAAATAATTACGACGCACTGCTCCGCACCAATTTCGCGCTCTACCTGAATAATGTTTTATCCGAAAAAATCTCGGAAAATAGGCAACATGACCAGGCAGCACTCTACAATTCCCTTTACACTTATTTGATGCTCTCAAAACCAGATCACCAAAATAGCAGACATATCAAAGCGTGGTTCTCGCAATTTTGGAAAAATGCCTATCCAAACAACCCTAACATCCAACAAGAATTGAAACAATATTTACGCGATCTTTTGGCGCTTCCCTCTCTCCATTGGCCAACCAACCATGCGCTTATCTTGAATGCTCAGCACGAATTACAAGGCCAGCCGCTCCAAGACACCGCTTTTAAAGTACTCGAGAGTCAATACCGACAAGATCCAACAAAACCAATCAGCCTTGAAGGAAATGCTTATTTAAACACTTCAAGCGCGATGATCCCTGCTTTATACACAGAACAAAATTTCGATTTAATCTATAATAAAATTATCCCAGCCCTGGCCCAAAAAATCAGCCGCGGAAACTGGGTCATTGGATCTTTTGACAATAGCACTTTAACCACAGCGCAAACTCAGTCTCTCGTTACACAATTACGGAGCCTTTACGTAAATCAGTATTTAAATGCGAACCTCATCGCCATTTCACATATTACGCTGACGAAAACCACCAACCTCAACGACATTCAAAGCCAAATTCAACTTCTGGCCACTCCCGATTCACCATTATGGAAAGTGTTATTGCAATTTATCGATAATCCTCACATTATCGACCACCTGAATCACCATGACTTAACTTCAAGCCAATTACTGGGCCTCGTTCAATTTCTACAGAAAAATAGCGACTTCCAAAGCTTCCAACAAAATTTACAAACGCTTCAGATCTACGTGAATAAAATGGAAAATGATCCATCGCCGATTAAAGCTGCCTATGATAATTCCGTGCTGCGCATGAGCAATAATGATAAAAATGACCCTATCAAACAGCTTATTTCGCTCTCTAAACAGCTACCCGAGCCGATTAACCAATGGAGTGCTACTCTGGCGCAAAATTTATGGAAGATTATGCTTCAAAACTCCCAACAATACGTTAATTCACTCTGGGTAACGGATATTATTCCTGAATATCAAAGCCATATACTTAATCGTTATCCGATTTTCAAAGACGCGAAATCTGATATTGCCGCTCAAGATTTTAATCGTTTTTTTGGGCCCGGCGGAACGATTGAATCTTTTTTTAATTATTATTTAAAACCCTTCGTCGACACGAGCCAAGCTTATTGGACATGGAAACAATACGAGGGTGAGAAAATTCCAATTGCGCAACCCACACTCGACATGATCACCCGCGCTTCGATGATTCAAAAAATGTTTTATTCCGATGATCCTTCGACGCCAACTGTTCAATTCGAATTAACACCCATCAGCCTCTCGCCAAACGTTCGCCGTTTCACCCTCAACATCGGCGGTCAACTGCTCACCTATAAGCGCAATTCGAAACAGGGCATGCAAGCTACCTGGCCCGGACCCGAAGGGAACCTTATCACCCTGCAATTTAAAGCCTTACAACCCAGCAATGACATGGCCAGCTTCTCTGGCCCGTGGGCCTGGCTCCACCTTATCGATGCTGCCGCGATCCAACCCACGAGTAACCCAAAGGTCTTTCAAATCCGCTTTGACCTCGATGGGCATCAAGCGCAATACCAACTTACCGCTGATAATTCGATCAATCCCTATCAAATAGGCCTATTAGAGGCCTTTCGCTGCCCTGGCAGCTTATAAAAGCCCAACCTGATTACTTTTAAACCATAAAAAGGCTTATTTTGTCTATTTATTGATCAATTT
The DNA here is from genome assembly GCA_964348555.1 of uncultured Coxiellaceae bacterium. GTDB lineage: Bacteria > Pseudomonadota > Gammaproteobacteria > Coxiellales > Coxiellaceae > CAMTUH01. Next base: position 928 of record CAYGED010000068.1, on the reverse strand, counting down.
TAGGGATGCCCGAATGGTCCTGTACTATATTTTTACAACATAGATGCGAAAGGAGTCATTTATTACTTAGATGAATGGACCAAACGGTGGGAGGCCGCCATGAAACGGATATTATTAATTTTAATTACATTTTTGATGATACTCGGCACAAAAGCCGCACTCGCTGACCGCGCCCCCTCATGCAAGCCTGAAAATGGGTGTCACACCTATACCGGCTCTGCAGATAACTCACTGAGTGATCAAGAGAGCGTGATGGAAAGCCAGGACCTAATCTTACCAACGGAAGCTGAAGATGCGGATGGCAATCTTATAAGTGAAGGCATTGAGGTTAGTGAAAGCTATTCTGGATTACCTCAACGCATACAATCTCAGGGAGAGCGAGTCTTCATTTTTAGCCCTCGCTTACTAAAATGGGCCGCTTATGATACCGAAGGCTATTTGATTGCCACCGGCAAAGCGAATGGTGGATCTGACTTCTGCCAAGAGCTTGGCAGACCCTGCCACACACCCGTTGGTAACTTCCGAGTGCACAGCCGTGGTGACGCCTCTTGCGTTTCCAGAAAATTCCCATTAGGAGAAGGTGGGGCACCTATGCCTTATTGCTCTTATTTTGATGGAGGTAATGCCATACACGGATCGCCTTACGTCTCTAATGGCAACACCAGCCACGGTTGCATCCGAGTACACACACCAGCCGCGGCTTGGCTGCATAAATACTTTTTATATCCAGGAACAAAGGTCATCGTCCTACCTTACTAGGCGTTAACCCAAAAACCCCTCTCTTTAGAGGGGTTTTGTTTTATTTATCTCAGGACTTTCGCACTTTGCGAAAAGTCGACAAAGCAATGGGGTTTCCAAAGGGGAGAGCCAAGATCTCCCCTTTGGTCGCTGAGCAAGTAGCAAGTAGGTTGGGCTAAGCGCCAGCGCA